>NZ_JBIAHQ010000003.1:0-248591 GCF_042870725.1 Micromonospora sp. NPDC006431 | reverse complement strand
TTTCCGCCCCGGGGGGGGGGGGGGGGGGGGGGGGGGGGGGCGGGGCCCCCGGCCCGCCGGGCCCCCGGGCGCGGGGGGGGGGGGGGGGGGGGGCCGCGGGCCGGGCCCCGGCGGGCCCCCCGCGACGGCCCGGACGCCGGAAACGGGGGATCCGACGTCCACGCGGCCGTGTCCCGACAACGGTACGCCGATGACCGCCGATCCGCCGCCCGCATGGGTGGCCGGCGCCACGCCGGGAAGCGTCACATTCGCCGGCCCAGAATCGTTGTCCACGGGTGGCCCTGTCGTGTCAGGGGTCACCACCGGGCCGGGCACCCCGGGGTGACGCGGGACATGCCGTCAGGCTCGGTGCGATCGAACGGGGGGAATCCGGCGAGGTGGCGGTCTTGCCCGAACTCATCGCTGACGTCGCATCGCCGACGTGGGCGTACGCCGTGCTGTTGGGGTTGCTGATCGCCGACGCTTTCGTGCCGGTCGTGCCGACCCAGGTCGTCATGATCACCACCGGCGCGCTGACCGTGTACGGCGGGCTCAGCCTGCCGCTCACCATCGCCGTCGGCGCGCTCGGCGTCATCGCCGGCGATCTCGCCTGCTACCTGCTCGGCCGGACCGCACCGGACCGCCGGGCGCCCCGACACGCGATGCCCAGCCGGGCCCGCCGGGCCGTCGCCCGGGCCACCCGCGGGCTGCGCGAGCCGGGACCACTGGTGATCCTGCTCTGCCGCTTCGTGCCGGGCGGCCGGATGGCCGCCTGCTTCTCGGCCGGGCGCAGCCGCTACCCGTACCGCCTCTTCCTGCTCTACGAGACCATGGCGGCGACGGGCTGGGCGACCTACGGCAGCCTGGTCGGGCATCTGGGCGGCCGGGCGCTGACCGAGTCGGCGTGGCGGCTCGTGGTGATCGGCGGGGTGGCGGCGGCCGGGTTCGCGGCGGCCGGCTGGGCGATGAGCGCGATCAGCGCCCGCCACACCCGCACCGAACCCGACGCGGAGGTCCGGGTCGGGGTCGAGGTTTCGGCCGACTGATCGGCATATCAACGATCCGGCGGTGTCCTGAGCACCGGATACCGCAAAGTCGCCGATATGCGGGGCCTCTAGGGGGCGACCCGGGGGCGGAAGTGGGTGGCCGCCCCGGATCCATTTCGGACCGGTTCGGCGACAGGCTGGGGCATGCCCGAAAACCGGAGACGCGCCCTGTTGGCCCTCGGCGGGATCGCCCTGGCGGCGGTGCTCGCCGTACTCGGTCACCTCGAGGTGAACGACGACCTGAGCCCCTGGTCACTGACCGTCAGCGACTTCGCCGTCTCCGACCGGGGCGGCGCCATCGACGTGGCCATGGCGGTGCTCGCCGCCGCGACGGCGGTGCTGATCCCGGCCCTCTGGCGTACCGGATCGGGGGCGGACCCCGGCGGGTCGCGGCGGGAGGGTGGCGGACGGGCGCCGACCGGCGGCGGGGCACCCGCCCGGCTGGGACGGCGGCCGCGGGTGGCCGGGATGTTGCTGTCCGCCTGGACCGCCGGCCTGGTCACCTCCGCCGTGGTACCCACCAACGAGCCCGGCCTGCCCATGGACACCGCGGCCTACCTGCACCGGTACGCCTCGGTGGTCGCCTTCCTCGCCCTGCCGGTCGCCGGCTGGCTGCTCGCCGGACACCTGGGCGGTCACGCCGCCGGCTGGCTGCGCGCGCTCACCCTGGCCAGCCTGCTGCTGGCCGGGGCGATGATCTGGTCCGCCTACCCGGGCGAGCGGATGCTGATCGGGCTCGCCGAGCGTCTGCTCATCGTCGCCGAGGTCGCCCTGCTCAGCGTGGTCGCGGTGGCACTGGCCCGCCGACCAGCCGGCCGCGTCGCCGAGGCCGTCCGGGAAACGGCGGTGGCGCCCACGTCCTTGACCTCAAGGGAGCTTCAACTCGTAGCGTCCGATTGACGGGTCGACGGCGGCCGGTCGGACGAGGAGGCGGAGATGATCCTGGTGACGGGGGCGACCGGCACAGTCGGTCGGGAGGTGGTGTCGCTGCTGCTGGCGCGGGGCGAACAGGTCCGGGCGGTGAGCCGCGACCCGTCCCGGGCGGACCTGCCGGCCGGGGTCGAGGTGGTGGCCGCAGACCTCGGCGACCCCGCCTCGCTCACGCCCCACCTGACCGGCGTCGAGGCGGTCTTCCTGATCTGGCCGTTCACCGACCCGGCCGTGGCCCGGCGGGCCGCCCCCGAAGTCGCCCGGGCGATCGCCGAGCACGCGTCCCGGATCGTCTACCTCTCCGCCCCGGGCGCCGCTGACCAGCCGGCGTCGTTCTGGGCGGAGGTCGAACGGGCGGTCGAGGCGTCCGGCGCGGCATGGACCTTCCTCCGGCCGGTCGGCTTCGCCGCCAACACCCTGATGTGGGCCGACCAGATCCGCGCCGGCGACGTGGTGCGCTGGCCGTACGGGGGCGCGGCCCGGTCACTGATCCACGAGCGGGACCTAGCCGAGGTGGCCGCGGCGGCGTTGACCTCGGACGGCCACGCCGGCGCCCGGTACCTGCTCAGCGGTCCGGCGACGCTGACCCAGGAGGACCAGGTACGCGCCATCGGCCGGGCGGTCGGCCGGGAGCTGCGCTGGTCGGAGATGCCGGTCGGCGAGGCACGGCAGATGCTCTCCGCCGCCTTCGGCGACCCGGCCTTCGCCGACGCCGCGCTGGCCGGCTGGGCCGCCTTCGTCGCCCGCCCCGAACAGGTCACCGACACGGTACGGCGCTTGACCGGCCACCCCGCCCGCACGTACGCCGAGTGGGCCGCCGACCACGCCGCCGCCTTCCGCTGATGCGTCCTCGGGCCGGTCGCCCCGGCCGGCCCGAGGACGCGGCGGGTCACTCCAGTTCGTGCAGCATGAGCTGGCGGGCCGCCTCGGTGATCGAACCCGACAGCGAGGGATAGATGGTGATCGTCTGGGCCAGCTCGTTGACGGTGAGGTTGTTCTCCACCGCCATGGTGATCGGCAGGATCAGTTCGCTGGCCTTCGGCGCCACCACCACGCCGCCGATCACCTGGCCGCTGGCCGGGCGGCAGAAGAGCTTGACGAAGCCGTCGGCGAGGTCGTCCATCTTCGCCCGGGCGTTGCCGGCGAGCGGCAGCATCACCTGGCGGGCCGGGACCTTGCCGGCGTCCACCTCGTTCTGCGAGACGCCGACGGTGGCCAGCTCCGGGTCGGTGAAGACGTTCGCGGCGACGGTACGCAGCCGCAGCGGGCGGACCGCCTCACCGAGCGTGTGCCACATGGCGATCCGGCCCTGCATGGCGGCGACGCTGGCCAGCGGCAGCACCCCGGTGCAGTCGCCGGCGGCGTAGATGCCAGGCACGTTGGTCCGGGAGACCCGGTCGACGGTGACGTAGGCGCCCCGGGCCAGCTCGACGCCGTACTCGGCGAGGCCCAGGTTGGCGGTGTTGGGCACCGAGCCGACCGCGATCAGCGCGTGGCTGCCGGACACCTTGCGGCCGTCGGAGAGCTCGACCTCCACGCCGTCGCCGGTCCGGCGGACCGCCTCGGCACGCGAGTTGTTGAGGATGCTCATGCCCCGGTTGCGGAACACCCGCTCGATCGCCATCGCCGCGTCGGCGTCCTCGTGCGGCATGACCCGATCCCGGCTGGAGACCAGGGTGACCTCGACGCCCATCGCCAGGTAGGCGCTGGCGAACTCGGCGCCGGTCACGCCGGAGCCGACCACGATCAGGTGCTCCGGCAGGTCCGGCAGGTCGTAGACCTGGCGCCAGGTCAGGATGCGCTCCCCGTCGGGGACGGCGGTGGGGAGCTGGCGCGGCGTGGCGCCGGCGGCGATCAGGACGGTGGACGCGGCGATCGAGTACTCCTCGTCACCGTCGGCCGGGCTGACGATCACCCGGTGGGTGTGACCGAGCGTGTCCTCGCCCAGCCGGGCGGTGCCGGCGACGAACTCCACCCCGGCCTTGACCAGCTTGGCGTGGATGTCGGCGGACTGAGCCAGGGCGAGCCGCTTCACCCGCTCGTGCACCGCCCGGGCGTCGACGGTGACCGCCTCCAGCCCGTCCGAGTGCACCCCGAACTCCTCGGTGTCCCGGTAGCCGGTCACCACCTCCGAGCTGGCGATGAAGGTCTTCGACGGGACGCAGTCGGAGAGCACGCAGGCGCCGCCAGCCCCCTCCGCCTCGACCACGGTGACATCAGCGTCCAGCTGGGCGGCGACCAGCGCCGCCTCGTACCCGGCCGGTCCCCCGCCGATGATCACGATCTGGCTCACAGCGCTCGCCCCTCGTCCGTGCTCACAGTGACTTTCTTCTCCCCATCGCGCTCGACACGCACCGTCGTATTCTCCCCCACCCGCCGACCGGGCTATCGTCATCGCCGTGCGTCTGTACGCCGCTTACGGCTCAAACCTGGACCCCGCCCGCATGCGCGCCTACTGCCCGCATTCGCCGATGGTGGGTACCGGCTGGCTGGAGGGGTGGCGGCTCACCTTCGCGGGCGAGGGCGCCATCGGCTGGGAGGGCTCGGTCAGCACGGTGGTCGAGTCCCCGGGTGACCGGGTCTTCGTGGCGCTCTACGACATCCACCCGTACGACGCCGCGCAGCTCGACGAGATCGAGGGCGTGACCGCCGGCACGTACCAGAAGCTCACCGTCCGCGTCTCCACGCTGGACGGGGACGTGACCGCGTGGGTCTACGTCTTCGACGGCTACGAGGGCGGCCTGCCGACGTCGTGGTATCTGTCGGAGATCGCGAACGCGGCGGAGAAGGCGGGCGCGCCGGACGACTACGTCACCGAGCTGCGGTCCCGCCCCACCGGCACCGCGTCGGCCTAGAGGCTCTCCCACGCGTCCAGTCTCCCCCGGCCGGTGCCCCGGCCAGCCGGCGACCCCGGAGCGCGGGTCGCGTGTCACACACCCGTGGTGGTGACGGTGCGCTCGTACATGTCGGTCCAGCGCACCTCGCTCAGCCCGACCGAGCGGTAGAGGGTCACCGGGGTCGTCGGGTTGGCCAGGTCGACGCCGAGCCCGGCGGACGCCCGGCCCTTCGCGGCGTATGTGGCGAAGGCCCGGCGCAGCAGCGCCGCGCCCGCCCCGCGCCGCCGGTACGCCGGCAGCACCGACAGCGTGCGTACCCAGCCCATGTCGTGTTCCAGCGCCTGGTCGGAGGACTGGAGGGCGCCGGCCGGCACCCCGTCGACCTCGGCGACGAACCACTCGTCCCAGACCTTGCCGTACGACGGGAGCTGCTCCCGCCACGCCTCGAAGCCGAGCGGCTCGTAGTCGGGGGTGTCCCGGAACGCGGTGTCGAAGATCCGATGGAACAGCCGCAGGTCGGCCTCGTCGCCGGCGCGCAGCGGGCGGACGGTCACCCCGGCCGGCGGGGCCGCCTCGGCGGGCAGGTCGGCGAGGGAGCGGGTCATCCGGATGTACCGCTTGACCCGGGTGAAGCCGGCCTCGACCAGATCGGCCGCCCAGCGGGTCTCCGGGGCGAAGACCGCGCAGCGGACGGTGAGCGCCGGCACCCCGCGCTCGGCCGCCCGCTCGGCGACCCGGTCGAGCTGCCGGGCCAGCAGTGGGGCGCGCAGGTCCGCACCGCGCTCGGGGTCGACGAGGACGTCGACGAACTCCCGGCCGACCCCGCTCGCGTTTTCGAGGATCGCCCAGGCGACGGCAGCGCCGTCCGGATCGGTGACCAGCCACGAGTCCCGGGCCGGGTCAACGAAGGGGGCGGTCAGCGCGGACTCGACGTCCTCGGCGTCGAAGTCCGGGTAGCCGATCGCGAAGGTGTCGGCGGCGTGCACCACCTTCAGGATCGCGGGCACGTCGTCGAGGGTGGGGCGGCGGGCAGCCCAGCCGGCGGGGAGCGTCACGCCGCTGATCCTGGCAGCCAACCCGGCCCGCGCGCCCCTCATTTATCCGCCGCGGAGGTGCAGCCGGGCGGTGGTGAGCAGGTTGAGCAGTTCCGCTCCCTCGCCGGGGGCCAGCGCCCGGAACGCGGTGGCGGCCAGCCGGTCGGTCACCGCCTCGGCCCAGAGTCGCCGCCGCACCAGCGGCCCGACCGGCGGGTACGGGGGCGACCAGCCGCAGGCGGCGGCCCCCGCCTCCCCCTCCGGCCCGGCCAGCACCGCCTCCAGCGGAGTCATCCCGGCGGCCCGGACCGCCAGCAGGTACGCCCCGGCGAAGTGCTCGCGGAGCAGCAGCAGCGCGACGGCCGCCCGGGCGCCCGGCGAGCGGTCCGGCACCGGCATGGCCCGCCAGGCGGCGAACAGTGGCATCCCGCTGCCGTCCGCCGCGTCGACCGCGCGTTCCAGCAGGCCGGCCAGGCGGGGCGACTCGGGGGCGTCGCTCAGGTGCTGGACACCCCACCGGCAGCACTCGGCCAGGTTCGCCTCGGCGACCGCCAGTGGGCGGGCCGTACGGGCGGCGGCGTCCCAGCCGTCGGCGACCGCGTCGGGGGCGATGAAGCCGAGCGCGGCGGCGACCGTCTCGGCGCGGACGTCGCCGAGCGCGCCGGCCCGGCCGGTGATGTAGAACGCCCAGCCGGAGATGCCGAGCAGCCGAGCGCGGCGCAGCGTCGCCGGGCAACGGGAGAAGGCCTCCCCGAGCTCCAGCACCAGCGGCTTGCTGGCGGCGGCGACCTGCTCGGGGGTCATCGACGGCGCCCCGCCGTCCGTCCACCGTGGTCGTCCATTCCGATCAGTCTGCCCCGTTGCCCTCCTCGTCGGCATCCCCCTCTTCGGCGTCCAGCGCCTCCATCGCGGCCTCTACCTCCCCGGTACGTCGGCGGGCGGTGGTGAGCGACCGCTCGGCGCCCCGCCGGGCCAGCTTGGCCCGGCTCAGTTCCTGCTCGGCGACGGCCCGGCGGCGTTCCAGCTCGGCCAGCTCGGTCTCGATCCGGTCCAGGCTCGCGGCGCCGTCCCGCTCGGACCGGGCGGCCTCGGCCAGTTCCGCCTCGGCCCGGTCCTGATCGCTGCGGGCCAACGCCTGCTCGCGTTCCAGCGCCCGGCGGCGTTTCGCCCGCTCGGCCCGGGCCGCTCGCGCCGCGGCCCGTTCGTCGCGTTCCCGGCGGGCCCCGGCCCGTCCGGCCGCCGGCTCCTCCGGCTCCGGTTCCTCCGCGCCCCCGGTGACCAGCCGCAGCTGCGGGCGGGGCACCTCGCCGAAGCCGGCATAGTGGGTGGCCCGGAGCAGCCGGCCGGTGCGGACCTGCTCGGCCACCTCGGCGTCGGAGAGGGCGGCGTTGAGGGTCGCCTCGACCTCGGCCAGCGGGAGCTTCCCGGCCGACGGGGCGCCCGGCTCGGCGGCGGCCAGCTTGCGAGCCTCGTCGACCAGCGCGCCGACCACGGCCCGGCGCTGGGCGGACAGCTCGCGCAGCTTGGCGCCGCGCAGGTCGCGCTGGGCGGTGCGGAGCGACTCGGCGAGCTGCGCCAGGTCGGCGACCAGCTCGGGCCGGCGGATGGCGAGCAGGTTGACCAGCCAGGCGGCCACGGTGGGCCGGCGCAGCTTGCCGATCTCGCGGGCGGCCTTCTGGTCGCCGGCCCGGCGCGCCTCGGCCACGGCGGCATCGCGGGCCGCGACGAACCGGTCGGGTGGGGTCGCGTAGAGCCGCTGGACCAGCTCGGGGGTGGGTCCAGGCACGGCGGTCAGGCGTCGATCCGGGTGCCCGGTTCGAGGCGGCGGTAGTCGGTGTTCGACAGTGCGGTGTACTGCCGGTCGAGCACGCCGAAACCGTTGTCGTTGAGCAGGCTGTCGTGCAGCGCGTACGCCCGGCGCGGGGCGACCGCCCGGATGAAGTCGACCACTTCGGAGAACTTGTTCCAGGGCGCGTGGATCGGGGCGAAGAGGGTGTCCACCTGGACGTCGTCGGGGACCACCAACGAGTCTCCCGGGTGGTAGACGACGTCGTTGATCAGGAAGCCGAGGTTCTCGATGACCGGGATGTCGGGGTGGATGACCGCGTGCTGGCCACCGTACGCGCGGATCGCCACGCCGGCGGCGGTGAACGACTCGCCCGGCGCGACCACGGTCAGCGCCTCGGCCGCGTCACCGAGGACCTCGGCGAGCGAGGCCGGGCCGTTGATCCGGAACCTGCGCCGGTCCAGCGCCCGGGTCACCGCCTCGACGTTCACGTGGTCGGGGTGCTGGTGGGTGATCAGCACCGCGTCCGCCCCGTCCAGCGCCTGCGGTTCGCTGTAGACACCGGGGTCGACGACCAGCACTCCCCCGTCGTGCTCCACCCGGAGGCAGGAGTGGGCGTACTTGGTGACCTGCATCGTGACTCCTCGATTATCGAATCGTGACGTCCTCAGCGCAGTCTGCCGGAACCGGCGCGATGGCGCGTCGCGTCCGACGTATCGACCCCGGCACGGGGCCGTCGAAGATCGGAGCGGGGATATGAGCGAGCGTCAGCGAGCGAATCATCAGCACAGCGTCGTGGTGCCTCATGCCGGCGCCGAGCGCAGCGAGGTGACGGCATGAGTGGACGAGGGGGACGCCGCCGGGCCGTATCACTGGCGGTGGTGGGGCTGGCGGTGGTGCTGGCTGCGGGGGCTTGCGGCGCCGACAGTGGGCAGAACGACCAGGCCACGTCGGCGCAGGCACCGGCCGCGGGCGCGGGCGCGGCCCAGGACAAGGCGGGCGCGGGCGCGGACCGGGACGCGGCGGCGCCCGCCCCGGCCGGGTCCGGCGGAGCCCAGCCGGACCTGCGGGTCGACCAGCGGTCGATCATCTACACCGGCACGTTGCAGGTCCGGGTGGACGACGTGGAGAAGGCTGCCCGCGCGGCGACCGACGCGGCAACCGCGGCGGGCGGGTTCGTCGGCGGCGACCAGCGGCGCAGCGAGGCGGCGGACGCCCGCGCCGAGCTGACCCTGCGGGTGCCGGCGGACCGGTTCACCGCGGTCGTCGACGAGCTGTCCCGGCTCGGCCAGCCGGAGCAACGCCAGGTACGCACCGAGGACGTCACCGAGGAGACGGTCGACCTGGACGCCCGGATCGCCACCCAGCGGGCCCGGGTGGACAGCGCCCGGAAGCTGCTCGCCCGGGCCAGCTCGATCAACGAACTGGTCACCTTGGAGAACGAGGTGGGGCGGCGGGAGGCCGACCTGGCGTCGCTGGAGGCGAAGAAGCGCCGATTGGCCGACCTGACCGCGCTCTCCACCATCACGGTGACCTTCGTGGGCACCGACGCGACGACCGCCGAGGAGGGGACGGAACTCGGCTTCCTGGTCGGGCTGCGGGGCGGTTGGGACGTCTTCGTCACCACGATGTTCGTGCTGCTGACCGTGCTGGGCGCGGTGCTGCCGTTCACGGTGGTGATCGGCGTACCGGTGGTGCTGCTGGTGCGGGCGGCGCGCCGACGTCGGGCGCGCCGGGCGCCACCGGCCGGTCCGGCCCCGACGGTGCCGGGACCGGCCGGTCCGGTGGGTGGTCCGGCGCCTAGCGCGCCGCCGCCAGTGCCCGCAGCGCGGTCTGGACCATGAGGCGTACGCCGACCGGGATGGCACGCTCGTCCACGTCGAACGAGGCCCGGTGCAGGTCCACGTTGGGCCCGTTCCGGCCGACGCCGAGGCGGGCGAGCGCGCCCGGCACGTGCTCGAGATACCAGGAGAAGTCCTCGCCACCCATGCTCTGCGGGGTCTCCGCGATCCCCTCGGGCCCGAGGGCGGCCGCGGTGGCGGCGGTGAGTACGCCGATGGCGCGGGCGTCGTTGCTGACCGGTGGGCGACCGCGCAGGTATTCCAGGTCGACTGTCGCGCCGGTGGGGGCGATGACGTCCCGGACGACCTGGGCCACGATCTTCGGAGCCTGCTCCCAGGTGTCGCGATCCATCACCCGCAGCGTGCCGGCGGCGCAGGCCTCGGAGGGGATGACGTTGTAGCGGGTGCCGGCCGAGGCGTGGCCGAACACCAGCAGCAGCCCGCTGTTGGCCGGTACCCGCCGGCTGACCAGGGCCGGCACCTCGGTGACCAGCCGGCCCAGCGCGTCGACCAGGTCGACCGTGAGGTGCGGGCGGGCGGTGTGCCCGCCCGGGCCGCTGAGCCGGACGGTGACGTTGTCGGCGGCGGCGGTGATCGGGCCGACCCGGAGACCGACCCGGCCGACCGGGAGGTTCGGGTCGCAGTGGACGGCGAAGATCTGCACCACGTCCTCGAGACCGCCGGCTTCGATGACCTCCAGCGAGCCGCAGGGCAGGATCTCCTCGGCCGGCTGGAAGATGAGCCGGACCCGGCCGTCGAGCTGGCCGAGGTCGGCGAGCTGGGCGAGCAGCATGCCGACGCCGAGCATCACGGTGGTGTGCACGTCGTGCCCGCAGGCGTGGCAGACGCCGTCCACGGTGGACCGGTACGGCACGTCCTTCGGGTCGGTGAGCGGCAGCGCGTCGATGTCGGCGCGGAGCGCGATCACCGGGCCGTCCGGGCGCCCGTCGATGTCGCAGATGACGCCGTTGCCCTTGGGCAGCAGGCGGGGCTTCAGCCCGGCGAGGGAGAGCTCCCGGTGGATGAGGGCGGCCGTCTCGAACTCCTCGCCGGACAGTTCCGGGTGGGAGTGGATGTGACGGCGGGTGGCGATGAGCCCGGGTACCCGGAGGGCGAGCAGATGGTCGAGCTCGAAGGGCAGGGGCTGGGACCCGGTCGGCGCCTCCGGCCAGGACGACGCCAGCAGGCTGCCGGAAGGCAGCGTCAACGCACTCGTCACGTCGAATTCTCGATCACTAGAGATGGATGGATCTTCGGGGAGAACAGCAGACAGCCTAGACCGCCGACGGTGACGCTGCGCAACATCTTTCGGGTAGCGGTCGGACCGCACAGCGTCACGAATGCCCTGGTGGGAAGGCTCGAATATCTGCGGGACAGCAGGTAGATCGCGGTCGAACGCCGTCATCTGCCCCACACCTCCTACAACGCGTAACCGATTCAACGGTCACCAAATCCCGGGCCGTCGTTCCGAATTGTCGCATTAGTCCCGGCAATTAACTGCCGGTCGGACAATTGCGCGACAACAGTCGGCTGTCGGACGACTCCCCACGGTGACATGCCGGTCCGCTGTGCGACCGCACAGGCTGTCCGTCCCGTTCACCCGACCGGGTTACCCGCATTCCCGATCCGCACACGCGCACAAGGGCGGGCCCCACTGCCCCACGGCTCGGCGGACGGGCCGGGCGACGCCGCCCGGAGGGTCCGCACCGAAGGTGCCGCCAGGCAGCCCGCCGGCACCTTCGCAGAGCCGTCTCCGCTTCCGCTCACGTGCGGGGAGACCATCGACTGTACGCCGCCGCGAGGCCCTGCGGCGAGACCCGTACGCCCAGCTCAGGAGGCTCTCAGCCAGGCCGGCACAGGCGCGGCCGCCCCTTCCCCGAGCACCGCCCGGGCCGCGAAGAGAACCAGCTCAGAACCGGTCGCTCGGCCGGTACGTGCCCCACACCTCGCGCAGCGTCCCGCACACCTCGCCCACCGTGGCCCGGGCGCGCAGCGCCTCCTTCATCGGGTAGAGCACGTTCGCGCTGCCCTCGGCGGCGGCCCGCAGCTCGGCCAGGGCGCGCTCGACCGCCTCGGCGTCCCGCTCGGCGCGCAGCTTCGCCAGCCGCTCCGCCTGGGCGGCCTCGATCGCCGGGTCCACCCGCAGCGGCTCGTACGGCTCCTCCTCGTCGATCTGGAACCGGTTGAGCCCGACCACCACCCGCTCGCCCGAGTCGATCTCCTGGGCGATCCGGTACGCGGACTGCTCGATCTCCCGCTTCTGGAAGCCGGCCTCGATCGCGTCCACCGCCGAGCCGTGGTCGAAGACCCGCTGCATCAGCTCGTCGGCGGCCGCCTCGATCTCGGCGGTCATCGCCTCCACCACGTACGACCCGGCGAACGGGTCCACGGTGGCGGTCAGGTCGCTCTCGTAGGCCAGCACCTGCTGGGTCCGCAGGGCCAGCCGGGCCGCCTTCTCGGTGGGCAGCGCGATCGCCTCGTCGAAGCTGTTGGTGTGCAGCGACTGGGTGCCGCCGAGCACCGCGCCGAGGCCCTGGATCGCCACCCGGACCAGGTTCACCTCCGGCTGCTGGGCGGTGAGCTGGACGCCCGCCGTCTGGGTGTGGAACCGCAGCATCATCGACTTCGGGTTCTTCGCCCCGAACTCGTCGCGCATCAGCCGGGCCCAGAGCCGGCGGGCCGCCCGGAACTTGGCGACCTCCTCGAGCAGGGTGGTGCGGGCGACGAAGAAGAACGACAGCCGGGGCGCGAAGTCGTCCACGTCCAGCCCGGCGGCCAGCGCCGCCCGGACGTAATCCACGCCGTTGGCCAGGGTGAACGCGATCTCCTGCGCGGGCGTCGCACCGGCCTCCGCCATGTGGTAGCCGGAGATGGAGATGGTATTCCACTTGGGCACCTCGGCCCGGCAGTACGCGAAGGTGTCGGCGACCAGGCGCAGCGACGGCTTCGGCGGGAAGATGTACGTCCCCCGGGCGATGTACTCCTTGAGGATGTCGTTCTGGATGGTGCCGTTGAGCGCCCCGCCCGGGACCCCGGACTCCTCGGCCACAAGCTGATAGAGCAGGAGCAGCACGGAGCCGGGCGCGTTGATGGTCATCGAGGTGGAGACCTTGTCCAGCGGGATGCCGGCGAAGAGCTGCCGCATGTCCTCGATGGAGTCGATGGCGACGCCGACCTTGCCCACCTCACCGTGCGCGATCGGGTCGTCGGAGTCGTAGCCCATCTGGGTGGGCAGGTCGAAGGCGACCGAGAGGCCCATGGTGCCGGCGCGCAGCAGCTGGTGGTAGCGCGCGTTCGACTCGGTGGCGGTGCCGAAGCCGGCGTACTGCCGCATGGTCCACGGGCGGGAGGTGTACATCGTCGGGTACACCCCGCGGGTGTAGGGGTACTCGCCCGGGGCGCCCAGCCGCTCGGCCAGTTCCCCGGGGAGATCGTCCGCCGTGTAGACGCCCTTGATCGGGAAACCGGACTCGCTTGACCGCCGTTCGCTCATTACCGGATGGTAGGACGCGGCCGGCCGTCGATGGATGAGGGATACCGCACACTGCGCCGGCCGCTCGACGACAGGTGAGTAGCTGGCCACATACCGTCGAGTAGGTAAACGTCCGCCGCGTCGGGTTTCGCATCGGGCGTCGGAACCAGCAAGATAGGGGGGTTGTGTCCCAGCCCCCTCGATATCCCCCGGTGGCTTTTCAAGTGACTCAGATCCCGACGTGGAGCGGCGGACCGGTCAGTCCCCCCACTGGACGCGCGGCACCCGGCACCACCATAGGTGGTCGCTACTCGCTGCGGTCTCCGGTGGGCAACGGCGGCATGGGCACGGTGTGGCGCGCGACCGACACCCTGCTGCGGCGCGATGTGGCGGTCAAGGAGGTCGTGCTTCCGCCCGGGCTGGCCCCCAGCGACCGTGACGCGCTGTACGAGCGGACCCTCCGCGAGGCCCGCGCGGCCGCAGCGATCCAGCACCCGGCCGTGGTCCAGGTCTACGACGTGGTCACCGAGGGTGGCCGCCCGTGGATCGTGATGGAGCTGCTGGACGCGCGCAGCCTGGCCGACATGGTGATCGAGGACGGGCCGGTCGCGCCCCGCGTGGTTGCCAAGATCGGCATCGCGCTGCTCGGCGCCCTGGAGGTGGCGCACGCGATCGGCGTGCTGCACCGCGACGTCAAGCCGGCCAACGTGCTGATCTGCTCCGACGGCCGGTGCGTGCTGACCGACTTCGGCGTCGCCCGGATGCCGACCGACGTGCAGCTCACCACGCCCGGCATGGTGCTCGGGTCGCCACACTTCATCTCGCCCGAGCGGGCGATGGGCCAGGATTTCGGCCCGCCGAGCGATCTGTTCTCGCTCGGCGTCACGCTCTACACCGCCGTGGAGGGCCACCCCCCGTTCGACAAGGGCGACCCGATCGAGACCATGCACGCGGTGGTCGAGGACCCGCCGGCCACCCCGCAGCGCAGCGGCCCGCTGACCGGCGTGCTGATGGGCCTGCTGGAGAAGGATCCGGCCCGCCGGTACGACGTGCACACCGCCCGGCGCATGCTGCGCGAGCTGCTCGCCGGCCCGCTGACCAGCAACGCCGCCGCGGTCAACTCGGTCACCGACCCGTACTCGGTGGTGCCGGTGCAGCGGCCGCCGATTCCGCTGCCCGCCGCGCCCGAGCCGAAGCCGACCGGGCAGATCGGCGGCCGGGCGATGATCGGCCCCGGCGAGTCACTGACCGACCGGCTCGCCGCCCTGCGCCGGGGCGAGCGCACCGAGCCCAGGGCCGCCGAGGGCAGCGCGGCGCTGGACGAGACCAGCGCGGACGCGCTGGCCGGTCCGCTGCACACCCCCACCGGCGTGATGCCCGCGCCGGGCGCCGCCCCGGAGGCCACCCAGCGGATCTCGCCGGACGCCACCCAGCGGTTCGGCGGCGGCGCGGGACCGGAGGCCACCCAGCGACTCGGGGGCGGGCACCCCGACGCCACGCAGCGGGTCGACGTCGGCCACCCGGAGGCGACCCAGCGGGTGTACGGCCGCGGCGCCGACGCCACCCAGCCGGTGTACGGCGGCAACCAGTGGTCGGTGCCGGGCACCGGCCAGCCGTGGGCCACCCCGGCCGCCGCACCGGCCGACGGCGGTGCCCTCGGCAAGGCCCGCAGCGCCGGCAGGCAGCTCGTCGGCACCGTCAAGGGTTGGCCGCGCAAGGTCCAGCTGGCCGCCGCCGGTGGCGTGGCCGTGCTGCTGCTGATCGTCGTGATCGCCCTCAACAGCGGCGGCGACGAGACCCCGCCGCCGATCGTGGGCACGCTGCCCACCGCCACCGCCGAGGCCCCGCCGGTCGAGATGCAGGAGGTCTCGGCCAAGGACGTCACCATCCAGGTGCCGAAGGGCTGGGAGCGCAAGACCGGCGGCGTCTTCGTCGACTACGTCGACCCGCAGGACAGCCGGCGCAAGGTCCGCATCCTGGCGGAGAAGTGGAACGGCACGTCGATGAGCTGGGCCGAATTCGCCTCCCGGAACCTTGCCGGCAACAGCAAGTCCTGCGCCAAGCCGTACAACGAGCTCGCGATGTCGGAGACGACGCTGGCCGGCAAGCCAGCGGCGGAGTTCGAGTACACCTGCGGCGAGGGCGACTCGATGCGGCACGGCGTCTGGCGCGGCGTGGTCGAGGACGGGAAGGTGTACTCGTTCTACCTGACCGCCAACGACGCGACGTTCGCCGAAAGCAAGCCGATCTTCGACGCGATGGCCGGGTCGTTCCAGCTCACCGGGGCCAACTGAGTCGAGGCCGACGGGCAGTGGTGCTCCGCCGCCGTGCTATCAAGAGGCCATGGCGGCGGAAACCACTGATCTTGACGAGCTTCGCGACCGGGCCCAGCGGTGGCTCGACGACGACCCCGACCCGGCCAGCCGGGACGAGCTGCGCGCGGTCCTGGACGGACTGCCGGGAAGCGGCCCGGAGCTGGCCGACCGGTTCGCCGGTCCACTGACCTTCGGCACCGCCGGGCTGCGTGGTCCGCTGCGCGCCGGCCCGAACGGGATGAACCTCGCGGTGGTCACCCAGGCCGCCGCCGGGCTGGTCGGCTGGCTCGCCGACCAGGGCGGTGAGGGGCCGCTGGTCATCGGGTACGACGCTCGCTACGGCTCGCGGGCGTTCGCCGAGCGCACCGCCCAGGTCGCCACCGGCGCGGGTCGCCCGGCCCTGCTGCTGCCCCGCCCGCTGCCCACCCCGGTGCTGGCGTTCGCGGTGCGGCACCTCGGCGCGGTGGCCGGCGTCATGGTCACCGCCAGCCACAACCCACCTCAGGACAACGGCTACAAGGTCTACCTCGGCGCGCAACTCGGCGGCGAGTTGGGCGCGGGCGCGCAGATCGTGCCCCCGGCCGACGCCGGCATCGAGGCGGCCATCCGGGCGGTCGGCCCGCTGGCGAAGGTGCCGCTCGGCCCGGCCGGCAAGGTGCTCGGCGACGATCTGGTCGCCGCGTACGTGGAGCGGGCCGCCGCAGTGATCGATCCGAGCGGTCGGCGCGACCTGAAGGTGGCGTACACCCCGCTGCACGGGGTGGGCGGCGCGGTGCTGACCGCCGCCTTCGCCCGGGCCGGGTTCGCCGTGCCGGGCGTGGTGCCCGACCAGGCCGAGCCGGACCCGGACTTCCCCACGGTGAACTTCCCCAACCCGGAGGAGCCGGGCGCGGTGGACCGACTGGTCGCGCTGGCCCGCGACCGGGACGCGGACCTCGCCATCGCCAACGACCCGGATGCGGACCGCTGCGCGGTCGCCGTCCCGGACGGTGCCGGCAACTGGCGGATGCTGCGCGGCGACGAGGTGGGCGCGCTGCTCGCCGACCACCTGATGCGCCGCGGGGTGACCGGCCTGTACGCCACCACCATCGTGTCCTCGTCCCTGCTGCGGGCCATGTGTGCCGCCCGAGGCCTGCCGTACGACGAGACGCTGACCGGGTTCAAGTGGATCGTCCGGGCCGGCGGCGGGAGCGAGCCGCTGGTCTTCGGGTACGAGGAGGCGCTCGGCTACTGCGTCGCGCCGGAGCACGTCCGGGACAAGGACGGCATCACCGCCGCGCTGAGCGTCGCCGAGCTGGCCGCCGGCCTCAAGGCCCAGGGCCGTACGCTCACCGACCGGCTCGACGAACTGGCCGCCGAGTTCGGCGTGCACCACACCGACCAGCTGTCGGTCCGGGTGGACGACCTGCGGGAGATCGCCGGGATGATGGCCCGGGTCCGGGCGGCCACCCCGGAGACGCTGCTCGGGCACCGGGTCACCGAGGCGAAGGACCTGCTCCCCGGCGCGGACGTGGTGATCCTGCGGACCGACGCGGCCCGGGTGGTGATCCGCCCCTCCGGCACCGAGCCGAAGCTCAAGGCGTACCTGGAGGTCGTGGAGCCGGTCGCGGACGGCGACGTCCCCGCCGCCCGCACCCGCGCCCACGCGGCGGTCACCACCCTCCGCACCGAGATCTCCACCGCCCTCGGCCGCTGACCTGTCACGAGTTGATCAAGAGGTTTGCGTCGGCCGGGCGCGCCACCGAGACGCAAACCTCTTGATCAACGGAGCAGTTGGGGGGTCAGGCGCGCTTGCCGAGGGCGGCGTCGATCGCCTGGCCGAGGGCGGCGACCACCAGGCCGATGGAGGGGCGGACCACCGAGTCGTCCAGGCTGACGTTGCCGGAGAAGCCGGCCCCACCGGCGATCGCCTCCAGCCGACGGCGGGCGTCCCGGGCGTCCTCGCCGGTCAGGCCGAGCGCCGGTTCCATCCGGAGCACCGCCACCAGGGTGGCGAGCGCGGCCGTCCGCTCATCGGGGGCCTGGTCGTCGGTCAGCGCCTCGGCCAGCCGGCGGCGGATGTCCGCCTCCACCGAGGCGTCCGCCACTGGGTAGCGGTGCACGTGGATGAAGCCCAGCTCGGTCTCGTCGATGTCCCGGACCACGCCCCGCCCGCAGAGGTCGCCGAGGATCCGGTCGCGCAGGCCGTGCCGCAGCCGCTGCACCCACGACGACGGGGTGTGCGGCGTGTCGGCGGCGATCCGGGCGAGGACCTCGTCGGCGATCGGCTCGCCGGTCGGGGCCGGGTCGATCACCGCCAGGGAGCCGTCGGCGTACGCGATCCGGCCGGCCAGGGCCAGCTCGACCAGCACCGCGGCGGCCATTCCGAGATCCAGGCTGATCCGCGGCATGGTCGCCTTGCCGGTTTCGTCGTCGTAGGCGAGGAGCAGCAACTCTTCGGCGAGCGCAACACCAGTCATGGCCCGGAACGGTAGCGGCTCCCCGCACCCCCGCGCACGGACTCGCCCACGCGGCGCCCGGACCCGACGAATTCACGGAAAGAGGGCCCATTCCGCACTGGATGGGCCCTCTTTCCGGGAATCTGCGCCTCGTCGGGAGTGCTCGGCCGGGGTGGGTCAGAAACGGGGCATGCCGCCGAACTGGCGGTCGCCGGCGTCACCGAGGCCCGGGACGATGAACATCCGGTCGTTGAGGCCCTCGTCGATCGAGGCGGTGACCAGGCGCAGCGGCAGGCCGGACCGCTCCAGCCGCTCGATGCCGACGGGCGCGGCGAGGACGCAGAGCACCGTGATGTCGGTGCAGCCGCGGTCGGCGAGCAACCGGCAGCAGTGCTCCAGCGAGCCGCCGGTGGCCAGCATCGGGTCGAGCACCAGCACCGGCAGTCCGCTCAGGTCGCGGGGCAGCGACTCCATGTACGCGCGGGGCTCGAACGTCTCCTCGTCCCGGGCCAGGCCGACGAAGCCCATGGACGACTCGGGCAGCAGGCCCAGGGCGGCGTCGGCCATGCCGAGACCGGCCCGCAGCACCGGCACGAGCAGCGGCGGGTTCGCCAGCCGGGTGCCCTCGGTCGCGGTGACCGGGGTCTGGATCGGGTACTTCTCGACGGGGAAGGAGCGCGCGGCCTCGTACACCAGCATGGTGGTGAGTTCGTGCAGCGCGGCCCGGAACGACGCCGAGTCGGTCCGGGCGTCCCGCATGGCGGTCAGCCGTGCCTGGGCGAGCGGGTGGTCAATGACGTGTACGTCCACGAACGGTCAACCTACCGGGCCGACCGGCCACGCACCGCACCTGCCGGCTGACCAGCGACGCCGCTCACGTGTGGCGCTCACGACCAGGCTACCGTGACCAAGATCACACCACGGCGGGATGCGTACTATTCACGCCATGACGGCGACAGCGACGTCGGCCCGGTCGGACCTCTCCGAGCTGGGACGATCCGAGACCGCTCTGCGGACCTTCCTGCACGGCCTGCCGGGCGTGGATCAGGTCGGCGCGGAGCAGCGGGCGGCACAACTCGGCACCCGCTCCATCAAGACCACGGCCAAGGCCCAGGCGATCGACCTGGCGATCCGGATGGTCGACCTGACCACCCTCGAAGGGGCCGACACCCCCGGCAAGGTGCGGGCGCTCGCCACCAAGGCGCTGCGCCCCGACCCGGCTGACCCGTCCTGCCCGCACGTCGGCGCGGTCTGCGTCTATCCCTCGATGGTCCCGTACGTGGCGGAGGTGCTGCGCGGCAGCGGCGTGCACCTGGCCAGCGTGGCGACCGCCTTCCCGTCCGGCCAGGCGCCGCTGGAGGTCAAGCTCGCCGACACCCGGGCCGCGGTGGCGGCCGGCGCCGACGAGATCGACATGGTGATCAACCGGGGCGCCTTCCTCGCCGGCCGCTACCAGGAGGTCTACGACGAGATCGTGGCCACCAAGGAGGCCTGCGGGGACGCCCACCTCAAGGTGATCCTGGAGACCGGCGAGCTGGCCACGTACGACAACGTGCGGCGGGCCTCCTGGCTGGCCATGCTGGCCGGCGGCGATTTCATCAAGACCTCGACCGGCAAGGTGCCGGTCGCGGCCACCATGCCGGTGACCCTGGTGATGCTGGAGGCGGTCCGCGACTTCCGCGCCGCCACCGGCCGACAGGTCGGCGTGAAGCCGGCCGGCGGGATCAAGACCAGCAAGGACGCGATCAAGTACCTGGTCATGGTCAACGAGACCGTCGGCCCGGACTGGCTGGACCCGGACTGGTTCCGGTTCGGCGCGTCCAGTCTGCTGAACGACCTGCTCATGCAGCGCACCAAGCTGACGACCGGCGTCTACTCCGGTCCCGACTACTTCACCCTGGACTGAGCGCGATGTTCGAATACGCACCCGCCCCCGAGTCGCGCTCGGTGGTGGACATCAAGCCCTCGTACGGGCTGTTCGTCGACGGCACGTTCGTCGACCCGGCCGACGGCGGCAGCTTCAAGTCGATCAACCCGGCCTCCGAGGAGGTCCTCGCCGAGATCGCCGAGGCCGGCAGCCAGGACGTGGACCGCGCGGTCCGCGCGGCGCGCAAGGCGTACGAGAAGGTCTGGGGCCCGATGCCGGGCCGCGACCGGGCCAAGTACCTGTTCCGGATCGCCCGCCTGATCCAGGAGCGCTCCCGCGAGCTGGCCGTGCTGGAGTCGCTGGACAACGGCAAGCCGATCAAGGAGTCCCGGGACGTCGACGTCCCGCTGGTCGCCGCACACTTCTTCTACTACGCGGGCTGGGCCGACAAGCTCGACCACGCGGGCTTCGGGCCGGCGCCGCAGCCGCTCGGGGTCGCCGCGCAGGTCATCCCGTGGAACTTCCCGCTGCTCATGCTGGCCTGGAAGATCGCCCCCGCGCTCGCCGCCGGCAACACGGTGGTGCTGAAGCCGGCCGAGACCACCCCGCTGACCGCACTGCTCTTCGCCGAGATCTGCCAGCACGCCGACCTGCCGGCCGGCGTGGTCAACATCGTCACCGGCGCCGGCGACACCGGCCGGGCGCTGGTCGAGCACCCGGGCGTGGACAAGGTCGCGTTCACCGGCTCCACCGAGGTCGGCAAGGCCATCGCCCGCGCGGTCGCCGGCACCCGCAAGAAGCTCACCCTCGAGCTGGGCGGCAAGGCCGCCAACATCGTCTTCGACGACGCCCCGGTCGACCAGGCCGTCGAGGGGATCGTCAACGGCATCTTCTTCAACCAGGGGCACGTCTGCTGCGCCGGCTCCCGGCTGCTGGTCCAGGAGTCGGTCGCCGATCGGGTGCTGGAGTCGCTGAAGCGCCGGATGGCCCAGCTGCGGGTCGGCGACCCGCTGGACAAGAACACCGACATCGGCGCGATCAACTCGGCCGCCCAGCTGGAGCGGATCCGCGAGCTCTCCGAGGCCGGGGCCGCCGAGGGCGCCGAGCGCTGGTCGCCGGCCTGCGAGCTGCCGGACCGGGGCTTCTGGTTCGCGCCGACCATCTTCACCGGGGTCACCCAGGCGCACCGGATCGCCCGGGAGGAGATCTTCGGCCCGGTGCTCTCCGTGCTCACCTTCCGCACCCCGGCCGAGGCCGTGGAGAAGGCGAACAACACGCCGTACGGCCTGTCGGCCGGGATCTGGACCGACAAGGGCTCCCGGATCCTGTGGCTGGCGGACCGGCTCCGCGCCGGCGTGGTCTGGGCCAACACGTTCAACAAGTTCGACCCCACCTCGCCGTTCGGCGGCTACAAGGAGTCGGGCTACGGCCGCGAGGGTGGCCGGCACGGGCTGGAGGCGTACCTCAATGTCTGAGCGGGTCGCGGTACGCAAGACGTACAAGCTCTTCATCGGCGGGAAGTTCCCGCGCAGCGAGTCGGGACGGTCGTACATCGTGCAGGACTCCAATGTCGTACTGGCCTCCCGCAAGGACGCGCGCGACGCGGTCGTGGCCGCCCGGGCCGCCGTGCAGGGCTGGGCCGGGGCGACCGCGTACAACCGGGGTCAGATCCTCTACCGGGTCGCCGAGATGCTGGAGGGCCGCCGCGAGCAGTTCGTGGCGCTCGGTGTGCCGGCCGACGAGGTCGACGCGGCGATCGACCGCTGGGTCTGGTACGCCGGCTGGTCGGACAAGCTTCCCCAGGTGTACGGCGGCGCGAACCCGGTGGCCGGGCCGTACTTCAACCTGTCCGCCCCCGAGCCAACCGGCGTGGTGGCCGTGGTGGCCCCGGAGACGCCGGCGCTGCTCGGCCTGGTCAGCGTGATCGCCCCGGCGATCGTCACCGGCAACACCGTGGTGGTGGCGGCGTCGCCGGCGCAGCCGCTGCCGGCGGTGACCCTGGCCGAGGTGCTGGCCACCTCCGACCTGCCGGGCGGGGTGGTCAACATCCTCACCGGCCGGATCACCGAGACGGTGCCGACGCTGGCCGCGCACATGGACGTCAACGCGATCGACCTGACCGGGGTGAGCGACGCCGAGCTGGCCGCCGAGCTGGAGGTCAAGGCGGCGGAGAACCTGAAGCGGGTGCTCCGGCCCGCCCCGGCCGGTCACGACTGGTTCGCCGACCCGGGCCTGACCCGGATGACCACGCTGCTGGAGACGAAGACGGTGTGGCACCCCAAGGGGGTCTGACCTCCTTGCGCTTGGGGTTTCCGGGCCCCCGGTCGTCGCCATCAAGATCCGCACTACTTCACGGGAAGAGTGGCCTCCGCGCGTCGGATGGCCACTCTTTCCGTGTAAGAGGGCCTCGCACGCCGCGGAGGCACGGTGGTCTACTACGGGGGGTAGGATTGGGGCGTGACTCGGCTGGGTGATCTCGAACGTGCGGTGATGGACGTCCTGTGGGACCTGGTCCCCGGCACGTCGGACGGGGTGACCGTCCGCGAGGTCGCCGACGCCTTGGACGGGCGCGAGCTGGCGTACACGACCGTGATGACGGTGCTGGACCGGCTCGCCGGCAAGGGCATGGTGCGGCGCCAGCGGGAGGGTCGGGCCTGGCGGTACCGGGCGGCGGCCAGCCGCGAGGCGCACATCGCCCAGCTCATGCTCGACGCCCTCGACCTCGGCGGCAGCCGGGACGCCGCGCTGGTGCGCTTCGCCCGCTCGGTGACCGGCACCGAGGCGGAGGTGCTGCGCGCGGCGCTGAGCGCCGAGGCCGGGCTGACGGACCGGGTCGAGGACCCGCGGGCCGGGCAGCCGAGGCTGGCCGACGAGGCGACGGACCGGTAGGGCGGCGGCCGTGGCGTACGCCCTGCACTTCGCCGCCAGCATTCTGGCCTGCTGGCTGACCGCGGAGGTGCTCGCCGCCTCGACGTGGACCTGGCGCGCCCCGCGGGTGGCGATCGTCTGCTGGCAGGCGGTCGGGCTGGCGCTCGGCCTCTCCGCGATGGGCCTGCCGATGGCGCTCGGCCTGGCCGCGTACGACCAACCGACCGGGAGCGCCCTGGTCGCCCTCGCCACCGACCTGGCCCACGGCGCCCTGCCGGCCGGGGTCGGGGCGGTGCACCTCGGCCTGGTCGGGGTGGGCTTCGGCATCGGCGCGGTGCTGCTCACCACGACCGTCCGCAGCGTCTACGGCACGGTCCGGGCCCAGCGCCGGCACCGGGAGCTGCTCAGCCTGGTCGCCCGCCGGGATCCGACCGTGCCGGGCGCGCTGGTGCTCGACCACCCGAGTGCGGCGGCGTACTGCCTCCCGGGGGTGAAGCCCCGGGTGGTGATCAGCGCCGGCACGCTCAGTCTGCTGGACCGGGCCGAGCTGGCCGCGGTACTCACCCACGAGCGGGCGCACGCCCAGGAGCGGCACGATCTGGTGCTGCTGCCGTTCACCGCGCTCGGCCGGGCCCTGCCCTGGTTCCGCTGGGTGCGGCACGCACAGGAGCGGGTGGCGCTGCTGGTCGAGATGCGCGCCGACGACAAGGCCCGCGAGCTGCACGCCGAGGCGCCGCTGGCCGGGGCGTTGCGTCGGTTCGCCGCCGCCGGGCACCGGATCACGCCGGCCGGCGCGCTCGGCCTCGGCGACCGGGACCTCGACGTACGGGTGCAGCGGCTGCTGGTCCCGGACCGGACGCCCCGGCTGCTCGGCGCCACCGCGCTGGCCGTCACGACCACCCTGGCCGCCCTGCCGATCTCCCTCTTCCTGAACTGACCGATCCACGACCAGCCGTGCCTCCAGGCCGGCGCGTATAGGTAGGTAGCCTACGTGTAGGCTCACTATGAAAAGCGAGCCAACCCGTGGGAGAACGACCATGGATCCCCTGCTCCTCGCCCGCCTGCAGTTCGCCACCACCACCTCGATCCACTTCCTCTTCGTGGTGGTCACCCTCGGCCTGGTCACCCTGCTGGTCGCGCTGCAGACCGCCGGCTTCATCACCGGCAAACCGGTGTACGAGCGGCTGACCCGCTTCTGGGGCCAGCTCTACGTGATCAACTACGTGCTCGGCATCGCCACCGGCATCGTGATGGAGTTCCAATTCGGGCTGAACTGGAGTGGCCTGTCGCGATACGTCGGCAACGTCTTCGGCGCGCCGCTGGCCATCGAGACGCTGGTCGCGTTCTTCCTGGAGTCCACGTTCCTCGGCATGTGGATCTTCGGATGGCACCGGCTGCGCCGCGGCGTCCACCTCGCGCTGCTCTGGGGCGTCGCGCTCACCGCGTACGCCTCGGCGTTCTGGATCATGGTGGCCAACGCGTGGCTCCAGCACCCCGTCGGGTACGAGGTCCGCGACGGCGTCGCGCACCTCACCGACTTCGGCGCGCTGCTCACCAACCCCACCCTCACCTTCGCCTTCGGACACGTGGTGTCGGCGAGCCTGGTCACCGGTGGGATGCTGATGGCCGCGGTCAGCGCCTGGCACCTCATCCGGCGTACCCCGGACTTCGCGCTCTTCCGGAAGTCCCTACGGCTCGGGCTGCTCACCTTCGCGGTCGCGGTGGTCTTCCTGATCGGGTTCGGCTTCGCCCAGTTCGGCCCGGTCGGGGACCTCCAGCCCACCAAGTTCGGCGGCGGCGCCGACCGGGACGCGCTGGTCGCCGAGTGGACCGCGCGGTTCGGCCCCGGCGACTACACCCCGCCGACGCTGTCCAACGTGGGTCTCGGCTTCATGATCCTGATCGGGATGGCGCTCTTCTTCGGCATCCTGGTGGTGCCGCTGCTCTGGCGGGACTGGATCATCCGCCTGCAGTTCCCGCTCTGGCTGATCCTGCTCGCCGTGCCGCTGCCCTTCGTCGCGGTGATCCTGGGCTGGATCGCCCGCGAGGTGGGGCGCCAGCCCTGGGTCGCGTACGGGCTGCTGCCGACCGGGCAGGCCGTCTCGCCGGTCGGCCCCGGGCTGATGCTCACCTCGCTGATCGGCTTCACCCTGCTGCTCGGCACCCTCGCCGTCACCAACTGGGTGCTGCTGGCCCGGCACGCCGCCCGAGGCGCGCACGACCCCGCCCTCGGCCGCCCGCCCGCGCCCGACACCGACACCCGTCCCCACCCCGTGTTCGCCTGAGGGAGCCCGCCATGGAACTCGCCTGGTACGCCCTGCTCGGCCTCTTCTTCGCCACCTACCTCGTCCTCGGCGGCTACGACTACGGCGTCGGGCTGCTCCTCGCCCGCGGCGGCACCCTCGCGGCGCGGCGGGCCGCGCTCACCGCCGTCGGGCCGTTCTTCCTCGGCAACGAGGTCTGGCTGGTGGCCGCCGTCGGCATCCTCTTCGGCGCCTTCCCCACCTTGGAGGGCGAACTGCTCTCCGGCCTCTACCCGGCCGTGCTCGGCGCGCTGGCCGGGGTGGTGCTGGTGACCGCCGGCGTGCAGTTGCGCAGCCGGCCGCACGCCGACTCGGCCCGCGCCGGCTGGGACCGGGTGATCGTGGCCGGCAGCGTGCTCGCCGCCCTCGGCTGGGGCGCCGTGCTCGGCGGGCTGCTGCAGGGCCTACCGCTGGCGGCCGACGGGCACGTGGCCGGCGTGGGTCACCTCTTCACCCCGTTCGTGGCCGCCGTCGCGCTGGCGACGCTGGCGCTGGTCGCCGTGCAGGGTGCGACGTTCCTCACCCTCCGGCTGCCCGCCGCCGACACCCCGTCGGTCGCCCGGCTGGCCCGGAGGCTGGTGCCGGCGGCGCTCGCCGCGGTCGCCACGGCCACCCTGCTGGGCCTGCTCTCCGACCGGGTACGCGCCGCCGTGGCGCGTCCGCTGATCGCCGTACTCCTGCTGTCGGCGCTGGTCGCGGCGTTGCTGGTGGCCCGCACGGCGCTCGGCCGCGGCCGGGCCGGGGTGGCCTTCACAGCGACCAGCGCGGCGCTGGCGCTGCCGGTGGCGCTGATCGGGGCAGCCCTCTGGCCCCGGGTGCTGGTCTCCACGGTCGACCCGGCCGCCTCGCTGACCGTCGCGGACGCCGCGGCGAGCGGGCCGACCCTGTCCCTGCTGGGCTGGCTCGCGCTGCCGCTCGTGCCGGCCCTACTAGGCTTTCAGGCGATGTGCTGGTGGGTGTTCCGGGGACGGACCGACGGCAGGGCACCGGTGTACTGGTGAATCGCCGCCCGTTCGACCCGCGGCTGCTGCGCCGGGTCCCCGCGGCCCGGCGCGACCTCGCCGTGCTCGCGGTGCTGGGTGGGCTGACCGCGCTGCTGGTGGTCGCGCAGGCCACCGCGCTGGCCACGCTGCTGGCGACCGCGATCGACGGGCGGCTGCACCGGGCGGCGCTGGCCGGCTTCGGCGCGGCGGTCGCCGCCCGTGCGCTGGTGAGCTGGGCGCAGGGCACGGTGGCCGCCCGGGTGGCGGCGACGGTGAAGGCCACCCTCCGGGCCGACCTGCTCCGCGCGGTCGGACGGCACGGCCCCACCTGGGTCGCCGGGCAGCGGGCCGGGCAGCTCGCCACCCTCGCCGGCCGGGGCCTGGACGCGCTCGACCCCTACTTCACCGGCTACCTGCCGCAGCTCGTGCTGAGCGTGACCGTGCCGCTGGCCGTGCTGGCCCGGATCGTCCTCGCCGACTGGAGTTCGGCGCTGATCATCGCGTTGACCATCCCGCTCATTCCGATCTTCGGCGCGCTGCTCGGCTGGCAGGCGCAGGCCGCCACCGAGCGGCAGTGGCGGCGGCTGTCGCTGCTCGGCGGGCACTTCCTGGACATGGTGGCCGGGCTGCCCACGCTGCGCGCGTTCGGCCGGGCCCGGGCCCAGGTCGACGTGGTACGCCGGATGGCCGACGGGCACCGGCAGGCCACCATGAAGACGCTGCGCATCGCGTTCCTCTCGGCGCTGGTCCTCGAACTGGTCGCCACCCTGTCGGTGGCACTGGTCGCAGTGCCGGTGGGCATCCGGCTGCTCGGTGGCGGGATCACGCTCTCCACCGCGCTGCTGGTGCTGCTGCTCACGCCTGAGGCGTATTTGCCGCTGCGCGCTGCGGGCAGCCGGTTCCACGCCAGCATGGAGGGGCTGACCGCGCTGGACGAGGCGCTCACCGTCTCCGCCCCGCCGGCCCCCGCCGTGCCGGCCCGCGTACCGGCGCGGCCGCCCGGCGGCCACGGCGAGATCCGCTTCGAGGGCGTCACCGTCGCCTACGAGCGGACCACCGCGCTGCGCGACGTCACGCTGACCATCCGGCCCGGCGAACGGATCGCCGTCATCGGACCCAGCGGGGCCGGCAAGAGCACGCTGCTCGGCCTGCTGCTCGGCTTCGTCACCCCGACCGCCGGCCGGGTCACCGTCGGCGGGGTGGACCTCGCCGACGTCGACCTCGACGCGTGGCGGCGCCAGGTGGCCTGGGTGCCGCAGCGGGCCCACCTGTTCGCCGGCTCGCTGGCCGACAACATCCGCCTCGGCGCCCCGGACGCCGCCGACGCCGCCCTGGCCCGGGCGGTCACCGACGCGGCGCTGGACGAGGTCGTCGCGGGGCTGCCCGAGGGCCTGGCCACCCCGCTCGGGGAACGCGGCCACGGCCTGTCCAGCGGGCAGCGGCAGCGGGTCGCGCTGGCCCGGGCGTTCCTCCGGGACGCCCCGCTGGTGCTCCTCGACGAGCCGACCGCCCGGCTGGACACCGCCAGCGAGGCGGTCGTGCTGGCCGCCACCCGGCGGTTGGTCGCCGGGCGTACCGCGCTGCTGGTCGCGCACCGGCCCGCGCTGCTGGTGGACGCCGACCGGATCCTGCGGATCGAGGACGGCCGGGTCACCGAGCTGAGCCCGGTGCCGGTCGGGAGGGTGACGGGATGAGCCGAGGACCTGACCAGCCCGCCGGCGCGTCCGGGGAGCGCCCCGCGCGGCCGGACAGGCCGGTTCCCGGGCGGCCCGAGCAGCCGGGGATCTCGTCCGGCGGCGAGGTCGTGCCCGGGCGGCCCGACCAGCCGGTGCGGGCCGTGCCCGGGGGCGTCTCGCGGGACGGGGCGACCCCGGCCGCCCGCGACCCGGGCGCGCCGACCGCCGCCGAGGCGAACCCGCCGGAGCTGACGCCGAACGGGCCCGCCCCGACCGTCGCCGGACCGGGTGCCGGCCCGACGGATGTCGGGGGCGCGACGCGCGCCGAGTGGGCCGTGCTGCGGCTGGCCCGGCCCTGGCTGGGCCGGCTGGTGGGGGCCGGGCTGCTCGCCGCGGCCACCGAGTTCGCCGGGTTGGCCCTGATGGCCACCGCCACCTGGCTGCTGATGAGCGCCGCCGGGCGGCCGACGCTGGACCGGTTGACCGTGGCCATCGTCGCGGTCCGGGCCCTCGCCGTCAGCCGGGGCGTGTTCCGCTACACCGAACGGCTCGCCGGGCACGACGCGGTGCTGCGCATGATCACCGACGTCCGAGCCCGGGTCTTCGCCGCCCTCGCCGCGCGGGACGCCGCCACCCAGCGGACCGGGGACGCGTTGAGCCGGCTCGTCTCCGACGTGGAAGCGGTGCAGGACCTGCTGCTGCGCGTGCTCGTACCGGGGTCCGCCGCCGCGCTGGTGAGCCTGCTCGCCGTCGGGGGCGCCGCGCTGATCTCGCTCCCGGCGGCCGGCGTGCTCGCCGTCGGGCTGCTGGTGGCCGGGGTGGCGCTGCCCACGCTGGCCACCGCGCTCACCCGCCGGGCCGCCGACGAGGTGGCCCCGCTGCGCGGGGCGCTCGCCGTGGACGCGGTCGACCTGACGCACGGGGCCGCCGACCTGGCCGCGTTCGGCGCGACCGACCGGGCGCTGGCCGCCGCCGAGGGGCGCGCCCGGCGCCTCGCCCGGCTGGAGCGCCGGCTCGCCGCGGCCGGCTTCGCGGTCGACGCGACCGGGGTGCTGGTCAGCGGGCTCACCGCTGCCGCCGTGGTCGTCGTGGCGTTGCGCGCCGGCGTCGGTGGGGTGCTGGTCGGCGTCCTCGCCGTCGGCACCCTCGCCGCGGTCGAGATCGCCCTCGCCCTGGTCGGGGCCGCCCGGCAGCGGGCCCAGCTCCGCACCGGACTGGCCCGGGTGGCCGCCCTGCTCATCGCCCCGGCACCGCCCCCCGCCGCCGGTCCGGCGGCCCCCACCGGCGACCGGCACGACGTCCGGTTCGCCGGGGTGACCGTGCGGTACCGGGCGGGGGCGGCACCCGCCCTGGACGGGGTCGAGTTGGACCTGCCGGCCGGCCGCCGGGTGGCCGTGGTCGGGCCGAGCGGGGCCGGCAAGAGCACCCTGGCGGCCGTGCTCACCGGCGCGGTACGCCCCGCCGCCGGCCGGGTCACCCTGGACGGGGTGGAGGTGTCCGCATACCCGGCCGAGGAGCTGCCCCGGGCGATCGGCGGGCTGCTCGCCGAGGCGTACGTCTTCCACGCCTCGGTACGGGAGAACCTGCTGCTGGGCCGGCCGCGGGCGACCGAGGAGGAGCTGGCCGCCGCCACCCGCGCGGCCGGCCTGCTGGACTGGGTACGCGCCCAGCCCGACGGCTGGGACACCGTCGTCGGCGAGCAGGGCGGACAGCTCTCCGGCGGCCAGCGGCAACGGCTCGCGCTGGCCCGTGCCCTGCTGGCCGCCCCGGCGGTGCTGGTGCTGGACGAGCCGACCGAGGGTCTCGACCCGGCCGCCGCGGACGCCGTGCTCGCCTCGGCGCTGGCCGCCACCCCGGCCCACCACTCGGTGCTGCTGATCAGCCACCGGCTGAGCGGTCTGGCGGAGCTCGACGAGATCGTCGTGCTCGACGCCGGCCGGGTGGTGCAGCGCGGCCGGCACGCCGAGCTGGTGGCGCAGCCGGGCTGGTACCGCGACCAGTGGCTGCTCCAGGAGGCGGCGGAGCGGGGCTACCTGGCACTGGCACCCTGAGCACACCTTCCGGGAAATTCCCGGACGCGGTCCGCGCCGCGGGGTGGCAGGGTGGGTCCCATGCGGGGGTACGCGGACGTGCTCGTGGAGGAACGGCTGCGGGAGCTGGCCGGCCAGCTGCACGGGCCGGCCAGCCTCAAGGCCGACCTGCTGACCGAGGCGCGGCACGCGTTGCTGGACGCCGTCGAGGCGTACCGGGAGGACGGCCTGGCACCGGCGGAGGCCGAGCGGCGGGCGGTGGCCGAGTTCGGCAGCCCCGCCCAGCTCGTGCCCGACTACCAGGCCGAGCTGGCGGCCGGGGCGCTACGCCGGCTGGCGCTGCGGGCGCTGGCGGTCGCGGTCCTGCTGATGGCCGGTGGCGACCTGACCTGGCGGGGGTCGAGCTGGAGCGGCGGACCCCGGCCACCGGAGGGCTACCTGCTCCTGTCCGCCTCGCTGACCGCGATCTGGCTGCTGATCGCCGGCCTGGCGCTGGCCGGTCTGCTGCTCGGGGTCCTCGCCGCCCGATACCGGTCGTCCCGGCTCCCCCGGCTGGCGCGGGCGGCGGGCTTCGGGCTGACCGGCGGGCTGGCACTCGGCGCGGTCGCCGTCAGCGCCCTGTTCGGCTGGTCGGTCGGCCTCTGGACCGCGGCCCTGACCTGGCCCCCGATGATCATCGGCGCGGTGCTGGTGAGCGTCGGCTGGTTCGCGCTCGCCCGGGCGGCGCGCTGCTGGCTGCTGGCCACCCGCTGACGCCAGCCCGGCGGTCGGTCGGGGCAGTCAGGCCGGTGCGCCCGGCGGCTCGGCGGGGCCGAGGAAACGACCGACCGTGGCGCTGAACTCGCGCCAGCCGGCCCGTTCGCCGGCGAGCGCCCGCCCGCCGGCCTCGGTGAGCTGGTAGGTGCGCCGCTCCCGGCCGTTGACGGTGCTCCACGAGCTGGCCACGTAGCCGGCCCGCTCCAAGCGGCGCAGGGCCGGGTAGATGGTGCCGGTGGGGAGGTCCAGGGCGCCGCCGCTGCGGGCCCGGAGCGCCTCGATGATCGCGTAGCCGTGCAGGGCGCCCTGCTCCAGCACGGCAAGCAGCAGCGCGTCGAGGTGTCCGTGCAGCGCCTGGGCCTTCATGTGTAGCAAGACTACTTGTCTGCCGGTCGGGATGCCACCGGGGTGCGGCTCCCGGCCGTACCGGGTCGCCGTTTAGGGTATGTGCGCAGAGTCACTCGGCGGCCGGAGGCGTCGCCGGGTGGGCAACCCGACAGCACACGGAGGTCAGCGTGGCCCGCCAGTCGCCCCACCGGCCCGACGCCGACGAGCCCGAGCTCGACGACACCACCCCGTCGGCCGCCGAAGACGAGGTCGAGGTCGACCGTCCGGCGGCGGACCGCGCGCTCTGGGACGAGCTGCGGGTCGACCCGGTGGAGATCGCCCTGCCCGCCGGCACCGGCTTCACCCTGCGGGCGTACCGGCCAGCGCGGGAGCTGACCCCGACCGACGTCGCCGAGCGCGACCAGGACGACCCCTTCCTGGCCCGGCGCCAGGTCGTCGAGACCGAGGACGACGAGGAGGTGGTGATCCTCGACGAGGAGTTCGCCGCCCTCACCGCCGAGGAGGAAGAGGACGAGGAGCGCCCCAAGGGCCGCCGGCGCGGCACGGCCGAGGCGGCGGACGAGGACGCTGAGGACGCCGACGAGGACGAGGACGAGGACGAAGCGGACGAGGACGCGGGCGACGAGGAGGTGCCCGCCTTCCTCAGCCACCGCGGCAAGCTGCTGCTGTTCAAGTCCCCGGAGTCGCTGGTCAGTTTCATCCGTTCCGGCGCGCCCAACGACCTGTCTCAACTGGACAGCTGGAATGAATTGTCCGAACGGGTGGAACCGGGCGACATCGCCCCGCTGGACGAGGACACCTACGAGCTCGACCTCGTGGTGGAGAACCTCCGCGGCGGCCACGACGCGTGGGACCCCACGCTCCTGATCGAGGCCGGCGAGATCGCCCGTGACCTGGCGTACGCGCTGCAGCTACCAGCCGTGCTGGACATGCTCTCCGCAGGCTCGAGCCTCGACGATCTGGACGAGGCGCTGCGGGCGAGCGTCAACGGTGGACTCGGTGGTTTCCTGGGTCGGCGCCGGCTGAAGAAAATCGGGGCACAAACCGCAAGTTTGGGTTGGCGCACCATTGTCGGCAAGATCTCTGCCGTTGTGGACTGGCGCGACTGACCCGGACCGGGGAGCATCAGTCTCTGGCAGAGCATGACCTGTGTCCCGGGAGGAGGACGACGCCGTGGCGCTCGTGCGCGTGTACTGCGGTCTGGCCTCGGCGGATCCGGCCGACCGGCCTGCTTCGGCCGGTTCGACGCTGACGTCCGCTGTGGTCGACGACGCAGGCCGTCTGCTGCATGTCTACGAGATCGGCGACGACCCCGCTGGCTACGCCCAGCTGGTCGCGCTGCTCGTGGAGCGGTCGGGCGGGCCGAGCGGTGCGGCCATCGCCGCCGACAGTGACGACCACACCGTCACCTCGCTGCTCAGTGCGGCCGGTCGGCCACTGGCGATCGCGGACGACGACTCGGTCGACGACTTCGCCGAGCGCTTCGCCGACGACGACTCGCTGGAGGAGATGCAGTCCCCGCCGGCCGAGCGCCGGGCGGTCGGGCTGGCCAGGGCGCTGCAGGCGGGCGCCCTCTCCGCGATCACCCTGCCGGCCCCCCGGGATCTCGCCGGCTACAAGCAGGTCCTCGCCGCGCACGCCGCGCTGGCCAGCGGGCGGCACTCCGCCGCCGTGGCGCTGCGCGAGGTGCTCCGCGAGCTCTATCCAGCCGCCCTCCGCGCCTACCCGGACCCGGCCGAGCCGGTCTCCCTGGCCATCCTCGACGCGCTGCCGGAGCCCGGCATGCTCAGCGGCACGGTGGCCCGGGGCCGCGAGGTCGGGGTCGCCGCGGACGCGGTCGCCGCGCACCTCGCCAACGAGGGCGTCGCGGACGCCGACACCATCAACGACGCGGTCACCGCGCTACGGGTCGCCATCGCCGAGACGCCTCGACGGGCCGCCGTCAACCGGGCGCTCACCGCCGCCGTCGCGGAGACGGTCCGACAGGCGGTCTCCGCCGTCCGGGCCTGCGACGCCGGCTGCGAGGCCCTGGTCGACGCGCTCAGCGCCCGGGTGACCACGCCCGCCCCGGCACCGGGCCGCCGGGCCGTCACCGGGCGAGGCGAGCCGGTCGACGATCGGCCCGCCCTCGGCAACACCCTCACCGGCCTGCGTACGGTCCGGCCGGCGGAGCCCGAGCCGGTCGGCCGGCGCACCCGCCCCGAGCCGGTCTCCGGGCCGGCCGCGCCCGCGTCGCCCCGTCCGCTCGGCCCGCCGCCGGTCGCCCCGGCACCGGTCGCGCCGCCGCCCGTCGCCCCCGCCCCGGTCACCCCGGCCGCCGCCAGCGGCCGGCCGACGTCCGCGCCGCCGTCGCGTACCGAGCCGACCGGCGCGCCGCTGCCGCAGCGGGCGGACGCCCCGGCCAACCGGCCGATCTCCGCACCGCCCCCGCCGCCGCCCGGGATCACCCCGATCGCCCCTGCCCAGCGGGGCAAGGTGCCGCCGGCCGAGGCCGGCGAGCCGTTCCGCCCGACGCTGACCACGGCGGCAATCAACAGCGCCCGGGCCGAGCGGCAGCGGACCGTCATCCCGCCCCGGCCCAAGACCAACCAGGAGCCGCCGACCGGCGGCTTCAGCGCCACCGATCTGAACGTCCCAGTGCCGACCCCGCGCCCCAACCAGGAGTCCGCTCCCCCGGGCTCCCGGGCCAACTGGCCGCTGGTCAACAACAGCGACGACCAGGACGACCGCGCCGTCCAGGCACCGCCCGCCTACCCCTATGGCGGGGGCGTGGACGCGCCGAGCGACCCGGGCACCAGTCGGGTCACCCCGCCGTGGCTCGCGGACGACCTGCCGCAGGAGCCGCCGATGCTCCGCCTGGTGGAGCCGCCGCCGCTGGCCGACCGGGCGCTACGCGACGAACTGGACGCGCCGACCGACCCGGGCCTGGACGCGCCGTCCCTGCGGCTCGTCGAGCGGCAGGAGGCGACCAGGCCGGGCCGCCCGGCGCCCCGCGCCGAGCTGCCCACCCCGCCGGAGCGGCGACCCGAGCCGAAGGAGCATCGGCCGCCGCCGGTGTCCGACGAGGGCGACGGTGACCTGCTGATCTTCGCCGAGGCGAAGTCCGCCTGGTTCGTCGGCGGGCACGGTGACGAAGCCGACCTGGACTGGTCGAGCACCGCGGACACCGGCTGGCAGGCCGCCCAGCAGGCGGCCCGCCCGTCGGTGGGTACGGAGACCAAGGCCGGCCTGCCGAAGCGGGTCCCGCAGGCCAACCTGGTGCCGGGTTCGCCGCTGCGCGAGGAGCGTCCACTGCGGATCGTCCGGAACGCGGCCAGCCTCGCCGAGAACACCACGGGTTACTTCCGGGGTTGGCGGCGCGGCCAGGAGATCGGCGGCTTCGCCGTCGGCGGCCGCCCCGGCCGGGAGGCCGCCGGTGGCTGGGACTTCAGCCGGGACACCGGCGACCGCGACGACGAGCGGGAGTACGAGTACCGTTCCGCCGGCTACCGGTCCTGACCCGCGCCGTACGGCTTCCCACCTGCGTGTTCCTGCCCGAGGGTGAATCGCGCTGCGCTGGGCCCGGTGCACGTACGTCTACGGCTGCGGGCGTACTGCCGATGCAGGTGTGGCCGAGGGCATCAGCGGGGGCGTTCGCCTTCGCACTTGTGCGGCACGACGGTATGGACAGCGAGAAGCGCCCGGTGGCCGATGGCCACCGGGCGCTTCTCGTCACGCCGGTCAGGCGGGGGCGACCGCCCGGGAACGCCGCATGGTCAGCACGTACTCGACCAGCGAGATCAGCACATGCTTGGTCGACTCCCGGTTGCGGGCGTCGCAGGCCACCACCGGCACCTCGCTGGAGATGGCCAGCGCGTCCCGGACGTCCTGCGGGTCGTGGTACTGCATGCCGTCGAAGCAGTTGATGGCCACCAGGTACGGCAGCCGCCGGTGCTCGAAGAAGTCGATCGCGGCGAAGCAGTCGGCCAGCCGGCGGGTGTCCACCAGCACCACGGCACCGATGGCACCCCGCACCAGCTCGTCCCACATGAACCAGAACCGCGTCTGACCCGGCGTACCGAACAGGTACAGGATCAGGTCGCGATCGATCGAGATACGACCGAAGTCCATCGCCACCGTGGTCGTCGTCTTGCCCGGCACCTGCCGGGTGTCGTCGACGCCCACGCCGGCGGAGGTCATGATCGCCTCGGTGGTCAGCGGCGTGATCTCCGAGACCGAACCGACCAGCGTCGTCTTGCCGACGCCGAACCCACCGGCAATAACGATCTTCGCCGACGTCACGCGCCCACTCGGGGCCGGCGGCCGGTGCGACATGTCAGAGCCTGCGAAGTCCACTCAGCACCCTCTCCAGCAGTTCAGTGCCCACCGCGTCGTCGGAGTCGTCCAGGATGGTCGGCTCGTGGACCGCGACCAGGCCGTCCGTCGCCATGTCGGCGATGAGCACCCGGGCCACGCCGAGCGGAAGCTGCATCCGCGCCGCGATCTCGGCGAGCGACTGCACGCGTCCGTCACACAGCGCGGCGATGTACTGGTGCTCACGACCCTGGCCGCCATTGCCATTGGCAACGGCCCGGCCGCGCACCGTCGTCTCGATGAGCGCCTCCAGGGCGATCTCGAGCCGGGGACGGGTACGACCGCGGGTCACGGCGTATGGACGGACCAGCGCTCCGGTCGGCTCGTCACGATCGGCCATGTCGCCGCTCACCTCCTTCGCACCCGGCACCGGCTCGCCCCGGTGGAACCCGTCGTTGTCGTAGTCGTTCCCGCTTCTGACCCACCGGTCAGCGCGTCGTTCAGCCCATCATCCCGACAGCCGTACGCGGCTGCGGGGTCAGGGCGTCGCCCACCCGGTCGACGAGCAGGGCCATCTCGTAGCCGACCTGTCCCACGTCGCAGCTGCGTGCGGCGAGTACCGCGAACGACGAGCCGTCCGAGATGGACATCAGGAACAGGAAGCCGTTGTCCATCTCGACGACGGTCTGCAGCACCGCCCCGCCCTCGAAGCAGCGCGCCGCGCCCTGGGTCAGGCTGACCAGGCCGGACGCGATCGCCGCGAGCTGGTCAGCGCGGTCCCGCGGAAGGTCACGGGACGAAGCGAGAAGCAGGCCGTCGGCGGAGACCGCGACCGCGTGCGCCACACCGGGCACCCGGTCGGCGAAGTTGGCGAGCAGCCATCCGAGATCCTGCGTACTAGTCATCGTTGTTGCTCCTTCTGTCCGCTCCCGGCCACGGGCCTGAGCCAGACTGCGAGGACTGCTGACCGCCCGGAGTGCCCTCCGAGCCGGCCGAGTTGCTGTCGGTCGGGTGGTTACGCCCCCGCTGCACGCCCCGGTGGTAGGCCGACAGCAGACCCCGTACGCCTTCCGGCGTCCGGGCCTGCACCGAGGCGGACGGCTTCTCGATACCGCCTGGGACGAGCTGCGCCATCGGCACCCGCTTGGGGAGGCCCTTCTGGGTGGTCTCGGCGACCGGGACCTCGGTGGCCGCCGAGGCGGCCCGCCAGCCGTCGTCGGCCGCGGTCTGCCAGCCGGGAGACGGCTGTTGCGGCCGCCGGCTCGGCAGTGCTTCGGCGTAACCGGGACGGACGCCTTCGTTCGCCGATCCGTTGTCGCGCGGTGCTCCGCCAGCCGTCGGAGTGTGTGCCATCGGTGTGTTACCTGTCGTCCCGGGTGTTGTCTGCTGGACGGCCTGACCGGCGGCGTCGACCTTGGCGAACTGCTGGGTGGCCGCACCGTTCGCCGCCGGCCCCTGCGCTGCGGCGGTCTCCTCCGACCCCGGCTTGCGGGTACGGAACCAGGCCGACTCCAGCTCCCGGAAGATCGGCAGCTCCATCGTCTCGTCCGCGTACCGCTGGCGGTTGGCCGTCGGCTGCGGCGTGGTCGGCCGCGGCGCGGGGGCCGGCGCGGGCCGGCTGAGCGCCGGCGGCGTCTCCGGCCGGGCGACCCGGGGCAACTCGGTGGTCATGTCCAGGCCGGCGGCCAGGCGCTCCGGCACCGGCGGTGCGGCGGCCGGGTCCGGCGCGGGAACCGGCGGCCAGGCCGGCGGGGCGCCGAAGCTGGGCGCGGGGGTCGGCGGGGCCGGACGCGGCAGGTGACTCACCGGCGGCACGGAGACCGGCTGGCCGGGGGCGGGCGAGGCCGACACCGGCTGCGCCGAGACCGGCGCGGCCGAGACGGGGTGGCCCGAGACCGGCGACGCCGAAACGGGTACGCCGGATACCGGCGGCAGGGGCGGCGCGGAGACCGGCGGGAACGGCGGGCCGGAGACCGGCGGCGGGTTGTACGGCCACGCCTCCGGGCTGCTCGGCAGCTGCCGGGGGATGGGCGGCTGCTGGCCGGTGCTGGCCGGGTCGCCGTCGGCCGGGCTGCGCCGCTGCGGCAGCGGGTCGACCGGCTGGCCGTTCGACGTGCGGGGGGTGTAGCTGTCACCACCGGAGGCGCCGCTGGCCCCGGTCAGGTCGGACCAGGCCGGCATCGAGCGCGCGCCACCCGGGCTGGCCGGGGTGCCGGCGCCGTTGCGCGGCGCCGCGTCGAAGGCCCGCCCACCAAATGTCACCTGGTTGCCGGACGAGCCCGGGCGCGGGGCCGGCGGGGTCTGCGGGCCGTTGTTGAGCGCGGCCACGGCGCCGAATGCGGCGGCCAGGCCGCCGCCCTGCTGTGGGCCGGCCGCGCCGGCCGGGAGGGCGGGCGCCGGGTGGCCCCGGCCGGAGAGGGCGCGCGGCACCAGGACCGAGGTCGGCAGCGCGACGTCGGCCACCATGCCTCGGTCGCCGCCGGGCCGCAGCTCGACCTTGACGCCGTGCCGGGCGGCGAGCCGCGCGACCACGACCAGGCCCATCATCCGGGAGACCGCGACGTCCACCTGCGGCGGAGTGGCGAGCCGCTCGTTCAGCTCGCGCAGCTGCTCGGCGCTGATGCCGATGCCCCGGTCCTCCACGTACAGCGTTGCGCGGTCGCCCACCCGGCGGGCCTCCACCATGACGTGGGAGTCCGGCGGGGAGAACGCGGTGGCGTTGTCGAAGAGCTCGGCGACCAGGTGCACCAGGTCGTTGACCGCGTGCGCGGCGACCTCGATGTCCCGGTCGATCACGCCGAACTCGATCCGGGTGTAGTGCTCGACCTCGGACTGGGCGGCGCGGAGCACGTCGATGAGGGCGGCCGGCTCGCGCTGCACGCGGGTGGAGTCGGCACCGGCGAGAACCAGCAGGTTCTCGTCGTTGCGGCGCATCCGGGTGGCGAGGTGGTCGAGCTGGAACAGCTCGGCCAGCCGGTCCGGGTCCTCCTCGCCGCGCTCCAGCCGGTCGAGGTGGCCGATCAACCGGTCGACCAGGATCTGCGACCGGCGGGCCAGGTTGACGAACATCGTCGCGACGGACGCCCGGAGGGCGGCCTGCTCGGCGGCGGTCCGGACGGCCTCCAGGTGGACGGCGTTGAACGCCTCGGTCACCTGGCCGAACTCGTCCTTGCTGCGGACCGGCAGCGGCTCGGCGATCTGGTTGGCCAGCTGCACCGGGGTGAGCTGCCCGGTGACTTGCGGGTCCCGCAGCCGGGCCACCGCCTGCGGCAGGCCGTACTGGGCCACCGAGAGGGCACCCTGCCGCAGCTCGCGCAGCGAGCGGGCCATCGAGCGGGCGACCAGGTACGCGAAGAGGATGGCCAGCAGCAGCATGCTGAGCAGCAGGCCGGTCTCCAGGAACACCTGGGTCTGGGTGGCCGAGCGGAGGCTGTCGGCCTGCCGGACCACGTTGCCGTCGAGCCGCTTCTCCACGTTACGGAGCAGCTTGGCGTTGGCCACCATGGCCTTGTCCCACTGGTCCGTGTTGACCTGGACATCGGACAGTTTCGCGGCGCTGCTGATCTGACGCTGGTAGTTGAGCGACTCGCGCAGGTCGGGGCCGGAGACGGTCTGCTCGTAGAACGCGGAGTCGGCCTGGTTGGCGATCGACTTGAAGTTCTCCTGCGCCTGAATCCCGCCGGTCCCGGTGGCGATGAATTTGTCGCGTAGCGCCGGGGTGAGGGCCCTGCCCAGCAGGGCCTGGTGGACAACCAGGCGGCGCTGAGACAGCCACTCCTTCTCCCGGGCGACGGCGGCACCGGCCCGCATCCGGTCGCTCAGGTCGTTGTCACCGGCGAGCTGGGTGGCCGAGTCCCGGATCGAGATGAGGTCATTGATCAGCCCCTCGTACGCCTGCTGCGCGTCGCTGATGCTCATCTTGCCGTTGAGCACCTGGCTCCGGGTCCCCGGCAGGTCGGAGAGGCTCTTGTCGATCTTGCCGAGCAGGCGATCGAAGTTCGCCGGCAGGCCGTCGATCGCGTTCCGCTCCTGCCGGTAGGGCGTCTTCACCTGGTCGACCCGCTGGTTGGCCCGGTTGTAGGCCTCCTCGTACTGGGCCCTGGTCTGGACCTGGCTCGAGCCGAGCCACAGCACCGCGTTGACCCGCTCGTCCTGCAGGGTGTCGACCAGATCACCCGAGTAGCCGATCAGATTGGCCAGGTTGCCCGCCCGGTTGGCATTGTTGAGCGCCCCCAGGTGGTCGACCAGACCACTGGTGCCGACCACGACCGTGGCGATGGTCGGCACGATCATGATCAGACCGAGCTTGGACCAGATCGGCATGTCGCGGAGCCGGCTGGCCGGCCGGCGCAGCCGCGACAGGAAGGAGCCCGCCGTCGTTGGCCGTTTGCTCACGTCACCGCCCTCGCATTACCGCGTCCGGACGTCGCCGTTGGGCAACGCCGAGCGACCGACCCGGCGGGTCGGACCTCCGAGATTCCATCACGCCGCCCGGCAAACGGAAAGCCCAGGTTGTCCGTCGCCGTTGGTGTGATGAGATGTTGATGCAATTTGGCAGCAATCTGTCTGGCCGGAGTCACTGAAAGTAATGGAACACCCTCATCGCGTCATCCTCCTCGCTGGACCCTCCGGCTCCGGAAAGTCGTACATAGCCGAGCGAACCGGACTTCCTGTGCTCTGTCTTGACGACTTCTACAAGGACGGCGATGACCCTACGTTGCCGCACCGGAACGGACAGGCCGACTGGGAGTCGCCCCTGTCCTGGGACGCGGATACAGCGGTGGACACGATTGCCCGACTCGCCCGGGACGGCAAGGCCGAAGTGCCGGTTTATGCGATCGGCGCAGACCGTCGGGTGGCCACCCGGCCCTTTGATCTCGCCGGATCGCCACTTTTCGTGGCCGAAGGGATCTTCGCCGCCGAGATCGTCGATCAGTGCCGGCGCCGCGGCCTGCTCGCCGGAGCGTACGCGCTGCGCCGGCCGCGGGGGGCGACCTTCGTCCGCCGGCTCGCCCGCGACCTGTCCGAGCAGCGCAAGGCGCCCCGGGTGCTGATCCAGCGCGGGGTGGCGCTGCTCCGCGCGGAGCCTGCGGTGCTGCGCCGGCAGACCGGGCTGGGCGCCGAGGCGGCCCGGGCCGGCGAGGTGCTGCGCCGGGTGGCCGCGCTGCTCGCCGGCCACCCGCACCAACATCCGTGATCAGCCGATCAGCTTGGCGTACGCCGGCTTGATCACCTCGTCGATGATCGCCAGCCGCTCGTCGAACGGGATGAAGGCGCTCTTCATCGCGTTGATGGTGAACCACTGGAGTTCCTTCCAGCCGTAGCCGAAGGCCTCGACCAGCAGCGCCATCTCCCGGGACATCGAGGTGCCGCTCATCAACCGGTTGTCGGTGTTGACGGTCACCCGGAAGCGCAGGTCGCGCAGCAGCCCGATCGGGTGCTCGGCGATCGACGGCGCCGCCCCGGTCTGCACGTTCGACGACGGGCAGAGCTCCAGCGGGATCCGCTTGTCCCGGACGTACGCAGCCAGCCGGCCCAGCACCGGCGGCGACCCGGGGGTGATGTCGTCGACGATCCGGACGCCGTGCCCGAGCCGGTCGGCGCCGCACCACTGGATCGCCTGCCAGATCGACGGCAGCCCGAACGCCTCGCCGGCGTGGATGGTGAAGTGGAAGTTCTCCCGCTGGAGGTACTCGAAGGCGTCCAGGTGCCGGGTGGGCGGGAAGCCCGCCTCCGCACCGGCGATGTCGAAGCCGACCACCCCGGTGTCCCGGTGCCGGACGGCCAGCTCGGCGATCTCCTGGGAACGGGCGGCGTGCCGCATCGCGGTGAGCAGCGTGCCGATCCGGATCGGGGTGCCCGCCTCGGCGGCCAGCGCGCTGCCCTCGACGAAGCCGGCCACCACGGCCTCGACCACCTCGTCCAGGGTCAGGTTCCGCCCCAGGTGCTGCTCGGGGGCGAACCGGACCTCCGCGTAGACCACCCCGTCGGAGGCCAGGTCCAGCGCGCACTCGCGGGCCACCCGGCGCAGTGCGGGCGCGGTCTGCATGACCCCCACGGTGTGCGCGAAGGTCTCCAGGTATCGCTCCAGCGAGCCCGAGTTGGCCGACTCGACGAACCAGCGGCCCAGCGCCTCCGGGTCGGTGGTGGGCAGCTCGTGGCCGACCTCGGCAGCCAGCTCGACGACCGTCGCCGGCCGCAGACCGCCGTCCAGGTGATCGTGCAGCAGCGCCTTCGGGACCTTGATGATGTCCTCGTACCGGATTGCGACCATGCACAGACCCTAGTCACCGACCGCGCGGCGCGGGACGGGGCCGGCTCAGGGCCGCCAGCCGTACATTCGCTCGACGGCGAGGCGGAGCACCAGGCGGCCGTCCGCGACCATCGCGGCCCGGTAGTCCGCCCAGTCCGGGTGCTCGCCCCGGATCCGCCGGTAGACCTCCACCAGCTCGTCGACCGTGGCGTCGTCGGTCGCCGCGGCCGGCGGGGTGACGGTCACGGTTCCCTCCGCGACCGCGTACGCCCCACCGTCCGGGGTGGTGACGTGGAAGCTGGCCCTCGGATCGCGCCGCAGGTTGCGTACCTTCGCCCGGTCGCCGGTGGTGGAGCAGCGGATCAGCCCCGGCTCGGCCAGGTAGTCCACGTTCGACAGCTGGGGCCGGCCGTCCCGGCGCAGGGTCACCAGCACCCCGCGCCCCCGCTCGCCGAACAGCTCCCAGAGTTCCGTTGACATGTCATCGACCGTAGGGCGACTTCGATGACATGTCAACCAGTCGGGTAGGATCGCCGCATGGACGAACCACGCTGGCTGGACGAGCGGGAGGACCGCGCCTGGCGCGGCTACCGCCGGATGCGCCGGCTGCTCGACCTGACGCTGGCCCGCGAGCTGATGCAGGACGCGGGCCTCTCCGAGCCGGACTACGACGTCCTCTCCGACCTCTCCGAGGCGCCCGAGCAACGGCTACGGCTCAGCGAGCTCGCCGACCGCATGCTCTGGTCCCGCAGCCGGCTCTCCCACCACCTGTCCCGGATGCAGCAGCGCGGCCTGGTCACCCGCGAGGAGTGCCCCTCGGACGGTCGCGGATCGATCGTCGCGCTGACCCCGGCCGGCCGGGCCGCCATCGCGGCCGCCGCGCCGGGCCACGTCGCCGCCGTCCGCCGGCACCTGATCGACCTGCTCACCCCGGAGGAGGTCATCGCGCTCGGCGCGCTCACCCAGCGGGTGGTCGACCGCCTCGCCGGGCGTCCGGCCGTCCCGGAGGCCTGACGTGGACCATCGCATTCTCGACCGGTTGCGCTGCCCGGTCTGCGCCGAACCGCTCGCGGAGACCACCGCCGGCACCACCCGGGCGCTGCGCTGCCCGCGCCGGCACAGCTTCGACCTCGCCCGCCAGGGGTACGTCAACCTGCTCGCCGGCCGCACGCCGCACGCCGGGGACAGCGCCGAAATGGTCGCCGCCCGGGCCGACTTCCTCGCCGCCGGCCACTACGACACCGTCGCCGCCGCGCTCGCCCCAGCCGCCGCCGAGGTGGTCGACCGGGTACGCGGCACCACGGACGCGGCGACGACGCAGGACGACCGTCGCGCGGACGGCACCAGCGCGGCGGAGGCGCCGAGCCCACTCGTGGTGGACGCCGGCGCGGGGACCGGCTGGTACCTCGCGGCGGTGCTGGCGGCGCTGCCCGACGCCGTCGGCCTGGCCCTGGACGTCGCCAAGCCGGCGCTGCGCCGGGCGGCCCGCGCCCATCCGCGCGCCGCCGCGGCGCTCGCCGACACCTGGCAGCGGCTCCCGCTGGCCGACGCCTCGGCCGCCGTGCTGCTCAACGTCTTCGCGCCGCGCAACGGCCCGGAGTTCCACCGGGTGCTGGACCCGGCCGGCGCGCTGCTGGTGGTCACCCCCGCCGAGGACCACCTGGCCGAACTGGTGGCCGCGCTGGACCTGCTCCGGGTCGACCCGGTCAAGGCCGACCGGGTGGCGGGCAGCCTCGGCAGCCACTTCGTCGAGGAGTCGGCGACCGTGCACCGGGCCCGACTCGCGCTCACCCGGCCCGAGGTGGCCACCCTGGTCGGGATGGGCCCCAGCGCCTGGCACACCGACCCGTCCCGGCTCGCCGAGCGCATCGCCGCGCTGCCCGAGCCGGTGCCGGTGACCCTCGCGGTCCGCCTCGGCGGGTACCGGCCGCGCTGACCGTCTCCTACGTGGAGAGGTCGACCTCTTCCCAGCCCGGCGGCTCGTCGTGGTACGGCCCGCGCAGCACCACCGCCCACTCCAGCGCCCACCGGCGCTGCCCGATGGCGTTCGCGTCGACCAGCCCGGGCAGCGCCCGCCCGGCCTGCTCCGTCTCCAGGTACGCCCAGTCCAGGCAGTAGTGCAGGTCGAGCAGGGCGGCCGCGTCGGCCGGGTGCTGCGGGGCGGCCAGGATCCGGGCCCGCCACTGCGGGAAGGTCTCCCCCGCGACGATGTTGGGCATCCGCTCCACCAGCCGCTCGTCCACCGGCACCGTGGGATCCAGCTCCTTGGCCAGTCCGAGCACCCAGGCCAGCGAGAAGAGCGCGTCGTGGTGCAGCACGAACGAGCGGTGGTCGCCCTTGCCACCCATCACGAACTGCCACTCCGGCGGGGTCACCAGGTCAACCAGGTGCGACTCCAGCAACCAGGTCATGGCGGCCTGCGCGGGCATCCCGAAGCACCGGGCCAGGATCACGTGCAGGATCGCGATCCGGGCCTCGATCTCGGCGGTGGGGCGCAGCTCGATCTCGTCGCCTGGTTCCCACACCAGCGGGAACTGCGGCGGCGGCAGCGGCAGACCCAGCCGGGACAGCTCATCGAGGCTCGCCTCACGGACGGCCCGCGGGTCAGGGGCGGGTACGCGCACGGCTCAGGTCCCTGTCTGCTCGCATCGGCTCATCGCCGGTCGCTATCCCCCCTTGGCCAGGGAGGATAGCGGCTCGGCGGGCTCAGCACCACGGCCGGAGCCGAGCCGGACTCTCAGCCGATCCGGTCGATCACCAGCGGCGCCACGGCCGGCGCGTCCGGCGCGATGCGGACCGCCCGCTGCGCCTCGGCGAGCGCGGCCGGAATCCGCTCCGCGTGCTCGGCGCGCAGCTCGTAGAGGGGCTCGCCGACGCGTACCCGGTCGCCGGGGCGCCTGTGCAGCACCACCCCCGCCGGGATGCTCACCGGGTCCTCCTTGCGGGCCCGGCCGGCCCCGAGCCGCCAGGCGGCCACGCCGATCGCGTACGCGTCCACCTCGGCGACGTAGCCGTCCTCGGCGGCGCGGACCACCTCGACCTCGTTGGCCGTCGGCATCGGGGCGTCCGGGTCGCCGCCCTGTGCCCGGATCATCGTCCGCCAGGCGTCCATCGCCCGGCCGTCGCGCAGCGCCGCCGCCGGGTCGGCGTCCGGCAGGCCGGCCGCGTCGAGCATCTCCCGGGCCAGCGCCAGGGTCAGCTCGACCACGTCGGCCGGGCCGCCGCCAGCGAGCACCTCGACCGACTCGGTCACCTCGACCGCGTTGCCCACGGCCAAACCGAGCGGGGTGGACATGTCGGTGAGCAGGGCTACGGTTCGCACGCCGTGCGCCTTGCCCAGCTGCACCATGGTCCGGGCCAGTTCGCGGGCGTCGTCCACGTTCTTCATGAACGCGCCCGAGCCGACCTTCACGTCGAGCACCAGCGCGCCGGTCCCCTCGGCGATCTTCTTGCTCATGATCGAGCTGGCGATCAGCGGGATCGCCTCCACGGTGCCGGTGACGTCGCGCAGCGCGTACAGCTTGCGGTCGGCCGGGGCCAGCCCGTCGCCGGCCGCGCAGATCACCGCGCCGACGTCGCGGAGCTGGGCGATGAATTCGTCGTTGCTCAGCGCGGCCCGCCAGCCGGGGATCGACTCCAGCTTGTCGAGCGTGCCGCCGGTGTGGCCGAGACCCCGGCCGCTCAGCTGTGGCACCGCCGCCCCGCAGGCGGCGACGAGCGGGGTCAGCGGCAGGGTGATCTTGTCGCCGACGCCGCCGGTGGAGTGCTTGTCCACGGTCGGCCGGGCCACGGTGGAGAGGTCTAGCCGCTCGCCGCTGGCGATCATCGCGGCGGTCCACCGCGCGATCTCCGGCCCGGTCATGCCGCGCAGCAGGATCGCCATGGCCAGCGCCGACATCTGCTCGTCGGCGACCAGCCCCTTGGTGTACGCGTCGACGACCCAGTCGATCTGCCCGTCGCTCAGCACACCCCCGTCCCGCTTGCTCCGGATGACATCAACCGCCGTAAAAGCACTCACCAGAAGTTCCAATCAGTCGTTGCGAACGCATTCGGCGCACCGCGACCAGCCGGGATTGGGCCGACCGTGACCGGCGGAGGGATCAAGCCTGACCGCCCGGAGCCGGGCATGGTCGGCCCAATCCCATAAGCTCAGCCAACCCGGAGCCGGGCAGGTCGGCCCGATCCCCCCAGCTCAACCCCAGCGAACCGGGATCTCCAGGGGAGGCTCACCCTCCCCAGCCCAGAAGATCGTGCCCGACGCGTCCACCACCACCACGCGCGGCGTCCGCGCCAGCCCCCAGGTGATCGCCTCCGCGGGCTCGTCCCAGGTGGGGCCCTCCTCCAGCACGCCGGTCTCGGCGCCCTCGGTGTCCCCGGCCGACCGCTCCCAGTACGCCGTCCAGACCTGCTGCCCGGCGGAGAGGTCCGGGTGCACGAAGACCGTGCCCCGCCCCCGCCAGGCGGCCAGCCGCTCCGGCACCACCGGCACCGGCGTCTCGCCGGTCACCGCCTCCAGGTCCTCGACGCCGAACGCGTGCGGCAGCAGCTCGGTCATCCGCAGCGGGCCGCCCTTCGCCTCGATCAGGCACTCCGGGCCGCCGTTCTCCCAGAGCAGCTGCCGGCACCGGCCGCACGGCATCAGCGGCTCGCCGGTGGCGTCGACGCAGGAGAGGGCGACGATCCGGCCGCCGCCGGTGGCGTGCAGCGAGGAGACCACGCCGCACTCGGCGCAGAGAACCACGCCGTAGGCGGCGTTCTCCACGTTGCAGCCGACCACCACCCGGCCGTCGTCGACCAGGGCCGCCGCCCCGACCGGGAACTTCGAGTACGGCACGTACGCGTGCCGCATGACCTCGGTGGCGGCGGCCCGCAGCCGCTCCCAGTCGATCTCCACGTGCTACCTCCGTCAGCCCTTGATGTACGGCTTGCCGTCCGCCGCCGGCGCCCGGACCCTGCCGACCAGGCCGGCCACGGCCAGGATCGTCGCCAGGTACGGCAGCATCGCCAGGAACTGGCTGGGGATGCTGCTGCCGATCGCGCCGAGGTAGGTGGCGAGCTGGTCGGCGAAGCCGAAGAAGAGCGCCGCGAGCAGCGCGCCGGTCGGGCTCCACCGGCCGAAGATCAGCGCGGCCAGGGCGATGAAGCCCTTACCGCCGATCATGTTCTTGGTGAACGAGAAGAGCGCCAGGGTGTACGAGGCGCCACCCACGCCGGCCACCAGCCCCGCCATGATCACGTTGCGGTAGCGCAGCCGCAGCACCTTCACGCCCAGGGTATCGGCGGCGGTGGGGTGCTCGCCCACTGACCGGGTCCGCAGCCCCCACCGGGTACGGAACAGCGCGAAGTGGATGACCAGCACCAGCAGCAGCCCGAGGTAGAGGAAGATGTTGCTCCGGAACAGCGCCGGACCGATCAGCGGGATGTCCTTGAGCAGCGGGATCTCCCAGGTGCCGAACCGGGGGGCGCTGTTGTACTTGGTCGCGTCGGTCTGCATCAGCCGCTCGTAGAGGAAGCCGGTGATGCCGACCGCGAGCAGGTTGAGCACGATGCCCATGACCACCTGGTCGACCAGGTAGCGGATGGCGAACACGGCGAGCAGCAGGGAGATGAACGCGCCGCCGATCGCGGCGGCCACCAGACCGACCCAGACGCTGCCGGAGATGCTGCCGAAGAGCGCGCCGGAGAATGCGCCCATCAGCAGCTGGCCCTCGATCGCCACGTTGACCACGCCGGACCGCTCGCAGAGCACGCCGGCCAGCGCGCCGAAGATCAGCGGCAGCGCCAGGACGAAGGTGTTACGAACGACGTTGACCAGCGGCATGAAGTTGCTCCCCGCGGGCGCCGCGGAGACCTGCCAGCAGAGGAAGCTGAGCACGAAACCGACCAGCCCGACGCCGAGCAGCAGGGTGAACCAGCGCTTCGGCACCCCGGCCAGCAGCGCGGCGCCGGCCGCGGCGGCGATCAGCCCGAACAGGATCGCCCCGACCGTGCCGTTGATCTCCAGCGCCGCGCCGCCCTCGGTCTCGCTGAGCGTGAACCGGGCCTGCTGATCGGTGGCGAGCGCGCCGAAGAGCACCGCCGCGAGCAGACCCAGCGCCAGCACCACCGCGCCGGTCTTGCGGGTACGCGTCCAGAAACCCTCGTCGACCGCGGTGACGGCGACCTCGGGGACAGCCATGGTGGACATGCCTCACCAGCCCTTCGCGAGGCTCGTCTGCAGCCGGGCCGCGCGGGCCGCCCGGAGCTGGAAGATCGCCTTCACCAGGGCCGGCGCGGCGATGAAGATGACGATGAGCGCCTGGAGCACCGTGACCAGCTCCAGCGAGATCCCGGAGTACGACTGCATCCGGTTGCCGCCGGCCTGGAGCGCGCCGAAGAGCAGCGCGGCCATCAGCACACCCCACGGCTTCACCCGGCCCAGCAGCGCGACCAGGATGCCGTCGAAGCCGATCTGGGCGACCACCTGCGGGGTGAGCGCGTCCGCGGTAGAACCGAGCACCATGTTCGAGCCGCCGAGCCCGGCCAGCACGCCGGCGATCACCATGACCAGCACGAACGTCTTGGTGACGCTGATCCCGGCGGTGCGGGCGGCGTCCGGGTTGGCGCCGACCGCGCGCAGCTCGAAGCCGAGCGTCGAGCGGTTCAGCAGCCAGGCCACGAACCAGGTGGCCAGCACCGCGAGCAGGATGCCCGCGTGCACCCGCAGGTTGTCGCCGAGCAGCCGGGGCAGCTGGGCGGAGGTCTCGACCGGCTTGCTGATCGCGTCGGCCCGCCGCGGGTTCTGCACCCCGTTCTGGATGATGATCCAGGACAGGAAGTAGACCGCGACGTAGTTGAGCATGATCGTGTTGATCACCTCGTGGGCCCCGGTCCGCGCCTTGAGGATGCCCGGGATGAAGCCCCAGATCGCGCCGCCGGCCGCGCCGGCGATCAGCGCCACGAGCAGGTGCACCCCCGGCGGCAGCGGCAGCGCGAAGCCGGCCGCCGCAGCCAGGATGACGCCGATGGTCGCCTGTCCCTGGGCGCCGATGTTGAACAGGCCGCCCCGGAAGGCGAGCGCCACCGACAGGCCGGTGAAGACCAGGGGCGCGGTGTAGGTGAGCGTCTCCGAGATCGGGCTCAGCGCGGCGGTGAAGCCGGACGCCTCCGGGTCGAAGATCGCGCCCTTGAACAGGTTCGCGTACGCCTCGCTGACCACGGTCCAGCTGGAGTTGATCGCGTCCGAGGGCCGGGCGGTGATGTAGCCGTAGGTGGCCAGCACCGCCGGGTCGGAGACGATGATCAGCACCGCGCCGACCAGCATCGCCAGCAGCACCGCGAGCACCGTCACGGTGACCGTGTTCGCCGCCCAGAGGTTGTCCAGGAACAGCCGGCCCAGCGAGGGGCGGGGCTCGGCCGGGGGCTCCTTGGTGGCGGTGGCGGCCACCGCACGCTCGGAGTCGCCCGCGGGCGCGGTCGGGTTCGCCCGTGCCTCGCTCCGCGCCTCCTGCGCCTCGGTCGCCGGCTCCTTGTCCGGGGAGCCCGACACCGGGTTCGGGTTGCTCATGCCGCCACCTCGCTGCGCTCGGCGCCGGCATGAGGCACCACCGCGCTGTACTGATGATTCGCTCGCTGGCGCTCGCTCATGCCTCGTCCTCATTACCAGGGCCCTCGGGGGCCGGGGCGCCGGGCGTACCGGGCGTGCCGCCGGTCGTGGCGGCGGTGTCCGGGGTGATGCCCGCCATCAGCAGGCCGATCTCCTCGCGCGGGGTGTCCGGGCTGACGACGCCGATGATCCGGCCGCGGTACATCACCGCGATCCGGTCGGCCAGCCCGATCACCTCGTCCAGCTCGCTGGAGACCACCATGACGGCGGTGCCGATGTCCCGCTCGCGGATCACCCGGCTGTGGATGAACTCGATCGAGCCGACGTCCACGCCCCGGGTCGGCTGCGCGGCGATGAAGAGCTTCAGCGGCCGGGACAGCTCCCGGGCCACGATCACCTTCTGCTGGTTGCCGCCGGAGAGCGTGCCCACCGGCGCGTCCGCCGAGGAGGTACGGACGTCGAACTGCTCGATCCGCTCCTTGGCCGACTGCGCGATGGCGTCCGGCTTGAGCGACAGGCCCTTGCCGAAGGGCGGCCGGTCGTAGATGTCCAGCACCAGGTTCTCCGCGACGGAGAACTCCTTGACCAGGCCGTCGACGCTGCGGTCCTCCGGCACGTACCCGACACCGGCGCGGAGCACCTTCTTGGTCGGCCAGCCGTGCACGGCCTCGCCGTCCAGGGTCACCGTGCCGGCGAGCACCGGCCGCAGGCCCATGACGGCCTCGATCAGCTCGGTCTGGCCGTTGCCCTGCACGCCCGCGATGCCGAGCACCTCACCGGCGTGCACGGTCAGGTCCACGCCGTCGACCGCGCGTACCTGCCGGTCGTCGTCCACCACCAGGCCGGCGACCTCGAGGATCGGCTTGCCCGGGGTGGCCGGCTTCTTGTCGACGGTCAGCCGGACGCTGCGGCCCACCATCAGCGCGGCCAGCTCGTCCCGGCTGGCGCTCGGCGAGGCCGTGCCCACGGTCTTCCCGCGGCGGATCACCGTGATCCGGTCCGCGATCGCCTTGACCTCGCCCAGCTTGTGGGTGATGAAGACGATCGACTTGCCGGCGGCCTTGAGCGACCGCATGACCGCGAGCAGTTCCTCGGTCTCCTGCGGGGTGAGCACCGCGGTCGGCTCGTCGAGGATCAGCAGGTCGACCTCGCGGGTGAGGGCCTTGACGATCTCCACCCGCTGCTGGATGCCGACCGGCAGGTCCTCGATCACCGCGTCCGGGTCGACCCGCAGGTTGTACCGCTCGGAGACCTCGGCGACCTCGCGCCGTGCCCGCCGCCGGTCCAGGAAGCCGGTGAAGCCGCCCTTGACCTGCTCGGCGCCGAGCATGACGTTCTCCGCCACGGTGAAGACCGGCACCAGCATGAAGTGCTGGTGCACCATGCCGATGCCGGCGGCGATGGCGTCCGACGGGCCCTTCAGCTTCAGCGGCCGGCCGTCGACCAGGATCTCGCCCTCGTCGGGCTGGTAGAGCCCGTAGAGCACGTTCATCAGGGTCGACTTGCCGGCGCCGTTCTCGCCGAGCAGGGCGTGGATCTCTCCAGGCTCCACCGTCAGGTCGATGTGGTCGTTGGCGACCAGATCACCGAACCGTTTGGTGATGCCGCGCAGTTCGAGTCTCAGCGCAACCTCCTGGAGTGCGAGCGATGGTGCAGCGTAGCCGCTGCCGCGCCGGCCGCCTGGCCGGGCCGGGGATGGTGCGGACCGGCCGCCCCGGCGGGCGCGGGAGATGTCCCCACGTGCGCCGAGGCGGCCGGATCGTCATGCGTGGTGCCCGCCGGCCTCCGCGGCCGATGATCCGCGGCGGCCGGCGAACGGGTCACTTGGTCGGCTGAGCCTTCGAGGTGACCGTGATGGTGCCGGCGGCGATGTCCGCCTTGATCTTGTCGACCTCGGCCTTCAGGTCCGCCGGGACCTTGCTGTCGAAGTCGTGGAACGGGGCGATCGACACGCCGTTGTTGGCCAGGGTGCCGACGAAGCCCGGCGTGGCCTGGAGCTTCTCGCCACCGGCGGCCTTGAGCACGGCGTCCTTGACGGCGTCCTGGATGTTCTTGACGACCGTGGTCACCAGCGCCGGGCAGTTCGGGGTGCTCTTGCAGCCGTCGGTGTCGACCCAGATGACCGAGTACTTGCCACCGGAGGCCTGGGCCGCGGCGGTGGTGCCGAGGCCGGCGCCGCCGGCGACCGGCATGATGATGTCCGCGCCCTGGGCGACCAGCGCGTCGGAGACCTTCTTACCCTCGTCCTGCTTGGTGAAGTCGTTGGTGAAGGAGCCCTTCTGGGTCGCCTTGTCCCAACCGAGCACCTGGACGTTCTTGCTCTTGGTCTTGTTGAAGTACGCGACGCCGTCGGCGAAACCGTCCATGAAGATGGTCACCGGCGGGATCGGCAGACCGCCGTAGGCGCCGACCTTGCCGGTCTTGCTCATGCCGGCCGCGAGGTAGCCGGCCTGGAAGGCGGCCTGCGCGGTGTCGAACTGCATCGGGTAGACGTTGGCCACACCCGGGTTCGAGTCGACGATGCCGAACTGCTGGTTCGGGTTCGCGGTCGCGGCCTTCTTGGTGGCGTCGGCCATCAGGCCACCGACGGCCAGGATGAAGTCGCACTTCTGGTTGACGAACCCGGTCAGGTTGACCTCGTAGTCCGCCTCGGCCTTCGACGCGACGTACTTGATGTCGATGTTGTCGTTGGCCTTCTTGGCCTCCTGGAGACCCGCCCAGGCGGAGGTGTTGAACGACTTGTCGTCGATGCCACCGACGTCCGTCACCATGCAGGCGCTGTACTTCTTGGCACCGCTACCGGCGCCGTTGTTGTCCTTGGGGGCCTCACCACACGCGGCGGCGCCCAGCACGAGGCCACCCGCCACGAAGGCGGAGGCGACGATCCGCATCCCACGCACAGAGCGCAAGACGTCTCCTTCCCATTGCACACCGCGTTGTGCGCGGTGGCAGCCCTTTCGCCGGCCTGCGGTGTGCCCGCCGGCGTCCCACGTTACGGACGGGAGCGTACGCCCGCGCCCACCCACCGGCCGACAATCGTGCACGACTGTTGGGCGTCCGTTACCCCTACGTAACCGTTGGGTGGGGCAGATCACTTCCCGTGCCGACGGACCTCCGGAGAGGCGTCACGAAGGTCCGTTTTCCGGTGGCGTTCACACTGCTGACGGGCTACCGCCAGAAGACCGCCACTGCCGCGTTGACCAGCGTCAACCCGATGATGGCGAGGAAGTGACCGCGGTTGACCGACGCCCGCTTCCGGGAGAAGAAGACCATGACGAAGATCAGCAGCGCGAGCACCAACTTGGTAACAAGTTTGGCGGGCGCCGGCTCGTGCCCGTCGCGCAGCGGGGCGGACAGACCGATTCCGGTCAGCACCTGGATCACCGAGCCCCAGAGCATGGCCGCGTTGATCCGCAGCCGGCCGCTGACGTACTGGGCGATCGAGCCGCCGAGCAGCATCGCGAACCCGATCAGATGGACGTAGAGAAGTACCAGCCGAAGAGCTTCCACGCCGACCATCCTGCCCCAGCAACGACGGCTTGTAGTAGTCGGCTCCGGCAGCTGCCGTCATACCGTGACCTTGGCCGGCCGCACTCCCGGCGCCGCGCTGCGCCCGTCGGCTCCGGCCCGCCGCCGACTGACCAGGACCAGACCGATACCGACCACCGCGTACCCGGCCAGCACGGCGAGGGGCCGGGTGCCGCCCGCGCCGTCGAAGAAAGCCGCCGCGCGCAGCAGCGTGCCGCCGGCTCCGACCGGCAGGTACTGCCCGAAAGCTCCCCACGGCTGGGGTAGCAGCTCCGGCGCCGCGCTGACCGCGGAGAGCGGGTTCCCGACCAGGAAGACCAGCAGCGCGCCGAGCCCGATGCCGGGGCCGCCCAGCGCCGCCCCGAGTCCGGCCACGGTGCCGGCCGTGGCCAGCGCGAACAGCCCGATCGCGCCCGCCTCGCGCCACAGGTCCCCATCCAGGATGCCGAGCCAGCCGTGCAGCACCGCCACCCCGGCCAGGCCGGCGAGGACGGCGTAGGACACCAGCCCCAGCAGCCGGGCGCCCCGGCGGGTCACCAGGAAGATCAGCAGTGCGCCGGCCAGCATGCTGGTCAGCGCGAACGGCAGGAACCCGGCGGCGAACCCGGCGCCGTGCGGGTCGTCCGGGTCGGCCGGGACGACCTGCTCCACCGGCACCGGCCGGCCGCCGGAGAGCTGCGCGGCGGCCTCGGTGAGCAGCGCGGCCACCGTCGGGCTCGCCGCGGGGGCGGTGTGCAGCGCGATCCCGTCCGGACCGGCGACGAAGGCGGCGTACACCTCGCGGTCGCGGAGCGCCCGGTCGGCCGCCGCCGCGTCCGGCAGCGTGATCACCTCGAACGCGCCGGGCCGGGCGGTGGCCAGCCGGGCGGCGAGTTCGGTGGTCGCGGGCGCCGGCCCGGCGACGGCGACCGGCAGGTCACGGGGGGCGAGATGCGCCGCCGGAGCGGCGAAGAGCGGTACGAGCAGCGCCTGGGCCGCCACCGCGAGGGCGGCCAGCAGGACGGCGAACAGCCAGGGCGAGCGGACCCGGGACGGGTGAACGGACATCTCCGCCTCCTAAAACGAACGTTCATTCTCTTAAGTTGAGGATGCGCCTCGGTCGACCTCCGGTCAAGAACGAACGTTCGCTTTACACTGTCGGTCGTGCCACGCGTATCGGACGAACACCTCGCGGCCCGCCGCCAGCAGATCCTCGACGCGGCCCGGAGGTGCTTCCTGCGCGACGGCTTCCACAACACCTCGATGCAGGACGTGATCCGTGAGGCCGGGCTCTCGGTCGGCGCGGTCTACCGCTACTTCCCCAGCAAGTACGACCTGGTCACCGCGATCGCCCAGTCCGTGATCGGCGGGGCGGACCAGGTCTTCGCCGAGCTGGCCCGCCACGAGCCGCCGCTGCCGCTGACCGAGGCGCTGGCCCGGGCCCTCACCTACGTCGACTCCCAGACCGGCCCGGACGGCGTGCTGCGGCTGGCCGTCCAGGTCTGGAGCGAGGCGCAGCGGGACCCGGCGCTGGCCGACTTCGTCCGGGCGACGTACCGCGGTTTCCGGAACCATTTCGTAGCGATCGCCCGGCGGGCGCGCGAGACCGGCGAACTGCCGGCGGACGCCGACCCGGAGGCGGCCGGGGCGGCCCTGTTCGGCCTGATCCCCGGCTACTTCATGCAGCGCATCCTGACCGGCTCCCCGGACCGGGCGACGTTCCTGGCCGGGTTCCGGGCCCTGCTTGGAGAAAGCGCCCTGATTGGGGAGAGGGGAGAGCCCCGCCGCGACGCGTAGCGCCGGCAGGGGCTCCCCTCTCACCCGTCTGCCCAGGTCAGCCCGGCGCGGCCGTCGCCACCGTGCCCACCGCGACCCGAGCGTGCGCCTCGGCCGGCATCGGCTGCCGCACCTCGACCTGGACGTCGTACTCCCCGGCCATCGGGACCTGCCCCACCGCCTGGTAGACGCCCGGCCGGCCGCCCACCTCCGCCATGATGATCGGCCCCTTCCGGTGGGACCTCGGCATGGCGATCATGTCGAGGTACGCCATCACCTGCCCCTTCGTGATCGGGTTGTACGACCCCGGCGCGCTCACCGTCGCCTCAATGTGCACCTGGAGATCGCCCAGGTTGCGGGCGCTCACTCCGACGTTCGCCCTGGGCTGGGCGGTCGCGGCGGACGGCGCGGGGCCGCCCACCGGCCGCCCGCCGCCCGCTCGGCCGGTGGCCGAGGGGTCCGGCCGGGTGACCACGAACGCGGTCACCCCGAGCACCAGCGCGAACGTGGTCCCCAGGCAGAACCCCAGCAGCAGGCCCTGCCGGTAGGACGAGGGGCTATCCCGCCGGCGCGGCCGGGCCGCCCCGCGCCGGCGGGCCGGTCGCCCGAGCATCTCGTCCGGGAGCCGGAGCCGGGGGCCTTTCACCCGTCCCGCCTCCGCCCGGACCTGCCGCTGCCGCGGCCCGGCAACGACCACACCTGGTCGGCCTTTCCGGCCCCGGCCTGCCCGACGGCGCCGACCGGATGGTCGGGCAGCTGGATCAGCCCGGGCTGGACGCTGCCGTGCACCCGGAAGAGCCCCCACTGGCCGCCGGTCAGGTGCCGGGCCAGGTTGTTGGAGCGGTACAGGTAGTCACCCGGCACCGCCCGCCGGCCGCCGGCACCGCCGGTCACCGCCGGGTCGAGGTGGACGTTGTAGACCACCCCGGGGTTGAACTGCCCCTGCGTCGCCGCGATCTGGGACTGCGGGTCGCCCGGCGTGCGCCGCCACGTGTGGCCGTGCAGCGCGAAGCTGGTCGACCGCGGATCGCCCACCGCCTGGGCCACGCGGAAGACCGTCTTGTCCCCCGCGTACGCCTGGAACAGCGGGGTGGCCGGGTCGCCGTGGACGGTGGAGCTGAAGATGTTGGTGATGTTCTGGTTGTTGGCGTACCGCGGGGCCCACGGCTCGTTGCGGTAGTTGACCGAGAACTCTCCCTGGTCCTCGGGGTCGTCGGCGACCCGGCTGGGGTTCCGGGTCAGGTCGAAGTTGTCCGGCACCGGGGTGCCGTCTGCCTTGAACAGCGCCAGGTCGCTGTTGAGCAGGACGATGTTCTCCCGGAAGTCCGGCTGGGTCGGGTGGGTGATGACCGCCTGGGTGCCGCTGGTCAGCGGCGCCCCGGTGGCCGGGTCGAGGTACGACGAGCCCGCCGGCTCGATGGCGAGCGCGCCGTACAGGCCGTGGTGCAGGTGGTTCTGCACGTCGGCGCGGTCCTGGAGCAGCGCCAGCCCGGTCACCGTCGGCGGGATGTACCACCGGTAGAGAATCTGGCCGCCCGGGGCGACGGTGCCGTCCCGCGCGGTGGTGCCCCACGTCGAGACGCGGCCGATCACGTTCGCCCCCAGTGATTTCGCCGTGTGGGTGACCAGCGTCGGGCGCATGGAGACCCGCGCGCTGACCGGGAACGGCTGGAAGCCCGGCACGTTGGCCTCGTTCTTCGGCGGCTGGTCGATACAGGCCGGGTAGCTCAGCTCTCCCGGCTTGAAGCCGAGTTGGCCCGGCTCGATGGCCTCGTGGCAGTGCGGCTTCATCTTCGCCGGGTCGAGCCGGTTCTTCAGGGTCACCTCGACGCAGTCGCCCGCGTTGGCCCGGATCACCAGTGGTTCGTTCTTTACCGTGCCGTTGGCCCAGTCCTGCTCGAGGGCGTACATCAGGCCGTTGGGGTCGTGGTCCCCGCTGGTGTTGTACGGGATGTCCTTGTTGATGGCGACGATGCTGAACTGCTTCTTCGGCGGGTCCGGCAGCGGGTTGCCGTTGTCGTCCGTCAGCAGACAGGGGTTTCCCGGGTCGGCGGGATCGTTTCCCTCCGGGAACTCGCACCGCCCGAGGCCGGGCCAGGGATTGTCCGGCAGGTAGGTCAGGTAATCCGGAGCCTCGGCGGCCACGTCGTTGCAGGACCTGACCTCGAAGATTCCCCAGGCGCCGAGGAACCAGTCGTCCGCCCCGCCGTAGTGGTACTGGTAGTACCGGCTCATCCCCTGGTACTCCCCGCCACCGTGGGCGATATCCGGCCGGACCCGCAGGTCGATGTACTCCAGCATGCCGATGTGCTGGCCCTGGACGACCTCGGATTCCGGGTCGTTCGGCTCGAACTTCCAGGAGAAGCCGTCCAGGTTGAAGCCGTGCGACTCCTCCTGCGACAGCTGGAAAAGTTTGACCTTGACCCGGTCGTTGTCGTACGCCATGAAGTACGGGGTGTACGGCAGGCCGTGTGTCCCGGAGTCGAACAGTTCGGATGGGTCGGCCCCGCGTCTGCCCTCGAACGGTTCGAGCCGGTAGTTGACGCCCATCACACCCTGGTCGTCGATGCTGGACGGGAACTTCGCCGGGAAGATCGGCACCCCGTCGGGCGTGACGAACTGATCGTCGTTGCTGGTGTTCGGGTTCGGCGGTTGGAACATCGGCACGCGGTCCTCGATGAAGAGGGACACGTTGCGGTAGTCCTCGCCGTCGGTCTGCTTCCCCCGGTAGTCGGTGGTGGATTCGCAGACCACGTTGACGAACGTGCCGATCTGCACCGGCGCTGCGGTCCGCGCGTCCTGGAACGTGCACCCGGCGGGGTGGATGGTCGCGCCGCCGAACAGGCCGTTGTCCTGGTGGACGTTGGCGAAGAAGTGGTCGTGGAAGCTGTTGGTGGCGGTGTCCTCGTGGACGAAGTCCCGGTAGGTGATCGTCTGGCCGAAGTCGGCGCCCTGGTCGTAGTTCCAGCCGTTCGCCGCGCCGTCGGAGGAGAGCACGTCGAACTGCACCATGTGCTGGTGCAGGCCGACCTCGTTGGTCTCCTGGGCCCGGTCGAAGACGTTTCCGCCGAACTGCACGGGTAGTCGGTTGGTCAGCTTGTAGACCACACAGTCACCGACGTTGAGCAGCGGGGCGAACGGCTCCGGTTTCTGGCCGCCTTCGATCGCCGCGCGTTGGGACTCCAGGACGTACACCCGGCTCTGCGGATTTCGCCAGTTCAGCTCCGGGTTGTACTGCTGGTTGATCTGGATGGCGGAGACGTCGAACGTCTTGGTGGGTCGACCCGTCGGGCACGGATCCTGGAAGAACCCGCCGGCCTTCTGGGCGCCCGGGTCGGCCGCCGCCTTTTCCAGGTCGGTCGGCGGGAAGACCCCGGTCGTGGAGCGCTCCGGCACGCCCAGCGGCGGCTTGGGCGCCTTGAAGCCGAACTTCCCGGGGACGAACAGCGGGAAGCCGGGGGCGGTGGCCGTCGGGCTCGGCGGCGCGTTCACCCCGGGGGTCTCGGTCTGGTAGTCGAAGTCCGGCAGCGGGTAGAGCCCCGGGATCGGCGTGCCGTCCGGGTTGTGCCGGCTGCCGTCCTCCCGCTTGTCGAGGGTGCGGTTCAGCGCCCACATGCCCGTGGCGAAGTGGCCGTAGAGGTGGCAGTGGAAGATGATGTCGCCGAAGGTCGCCTTCTTGTCCAGGTGGGCGGAGCCCGCCCCACCCTGAGCGATCAGGCTGTAGTGGGACCCGGGCGACACGGCCTGCACGTCGAGGATGTTGGTCTTCTCCGTACGGTGGTGCGGGTTACTGATCGCCGCCAGCCCGCCCTCGTCCTTCGGGTCGAACGGCCAGCGGTTGACGTGCCAGTGGAACGTGTGGGTCTCGAACTCGGCCGGGTGCAGCAGCCGGATCTGCATCGGCTCGCCGCGGTAGTTGGCGAAGACCAGGTCGCCGCCGCCCGGGTCGCCGTACGCCCAGGAGGACAGGGCCGTCTCCTCGCCGATGCAGTGCGCGGCGTCGTAGCCCTGGCCGGCCCGGGTGGCTGCGGGGCAGCCGACCTCCTCCCGGTTGAAGCCCGGCTCGGCCCGGTAGTTGAACGCGAACCACTCCAGCTTCACCGGGATCTCGCCCTGCACCAGGGCGTCCGCGTCTCCGCCGCCGAGGCCGGGCAGGGTACCCTCGGTCAGCTTCTCCAGTTGGGCCGCGCTCGGCGCGACGCACTCGTTGCCGCCCTGCTCGCCACCGGACTCGGTACGGCAGAACCGGGTTAGGATGCCGGGCTCGGCCTCCACCTCGTCGTGCATGAAGACGACGTGCTCGCGGAAATCCGGTGCGTCGGGCTGCTTGATCACGGCCCGGGTACCGGATGCGAGCGGCTCGCCGGTGCGGGCGTCCACCCAGGTGGCGCCGGGCGGTTCGACGACGATCGCGCCGAACGCCCCGAACGAGTGCGAGCCGATGAACCGCACCTTGCCGTTGGCGTCCACCGGTCGGGTCTGCTGGGACGAGAAGTCCGCCCCGTCCTTGAACTGGAACTCCCCCTCGGTCTGTGCGAAGAGCCGGTACGTCACGGTCTGCCCGGGCGCCGCCGTGGAGTCCGGGTTGTTGCCGACGACCGTGCCGTCGGAGCCGGTGACGTCGTAGTCGAGCCCGTCGACGTGCATCGAGGCGTTCGGCGCGGCGCTCGGGTCGAAGTCGTTGTCCGGCGTGGTGGCGGCCGGCGCGAACTCCCGGGGGTTCGGCGTCACGGTGCCGGGCGCGCTAAGCACCTCGCCCGGCAAGGTGAAGATCGAGTTGTTCCGGGTGTATGAGGGCGCCGCCTCGTTGAGCCGGTTGGTGAACCGGACCTCCACACAGTCGCCCTGGTTGACCCGCAGGGTCAGCGGTTCGATCAGGTCCGTCTCCCCCGCCTTGGCGGGGTTGGCGGCCTGCATGAACGACGACCGGACCGCGGAGATGTCGCCGTCCAGTACGTACATCCGCCCCTCTGGCACCACATCCCCGAACCGGTTCAGGAAGATCGGGATGTTGATCAGCGAGACGTCGAACCGCTTCGGGGTCTGCCCGCTGGCGCAGGGATTCCCGGGGTCGACCACGGCGACCGTCTGCGCCGCGGTGGCCTGGCTGACCGTCCACATGCTCCCCGCTGCGAGGGCCAGCCAGAGGCCGGTCCCCACGACGAACAACGCCTGGCGGAATCGGGAGCCGCGTCGTCGCGCCCGGACGATCAGCAACGCGAGGACGGCCAGGACGATAGCGAGTTGAGACAGGTCTGCGATGGGTGCAGCCATAAGGTCTCCATCCCCCTTGTGGCCCGGGGGATGGTCGGGCCGGACCGTTCCAGGAACGGGCCGGCCCCGCTGCCCGGCCGACAGATCTCGACTCCCCCGCGAGCCAGAGCTATCACAGAGGTCGATACTCGCAGCCGTCGATCTATTGTGTCAATGAGCGATGATGCGGCAACCATGGGTGATGAGAGGGATTCCGTCAGCCGTTCAGCCGCCAGACCTGGAAGGTGGGGCCGTCGGCGGGCAGCGTCACCACGCCGTCGGCCGTGGGCCGCAGGGCGGGCGCGCCGCCGTACGCGTTCTCCCCGGCCGGCAGGCCGGCCAGCCGCACCGGGGTGCCGGCCGCGCGGCGGGCCAGCACCAGCACCGTGCCGGTGGGCGCCTCCCGCAGGAAGACCAGCGTGTCGGCGTCCGCGTGCAGCCAACGCAGGCCGCCGTGCCGCAGCGCCGGCTCGCCGCGGCGCAGCGCCAGCAACGACCGGTACGCCTCGAACGTGCGCCGGTCCCAGCTCTCCGGCCGGTGCCACGGCATCGGGGTACGCGACCCCTCCCCGTTCGTGCCGGTCAGCCCCAGCTCGTCGCCGGCGAAGACCACCGGGGTGCCCGGCATGGTGGCGAGCAGCCCGGCGGCCACCTCCTGCCGGGCCGCGTCACCGACCACCGTCCGGATCCGGGCCGAGTCGTGCGAGCCGAGCAGCTGCCACGAGTGCACGTACGACCGCCAGGAGATCAGCGACCGGTAGCTGTTCATGGTGGCGAGCACGGTGCCCGCGTCCCGCCGCCGCACCCCGCCCGGGGTGCCGAGGAAGTTCGGCAGCGGGTCGTCGCTGTGGCGCAGCCAGGACCAGACCGGGTCGGTGAAGCCGACGTAGTTCATCGTGCTGTGCCAGCCGTCCCGGTCCAGGTCGCCGGTGTGGTCGTGGCCGTGCTCGGCCAGCAGCAGCCCGTCCGCCCGGGTCTCGGCCACCACCTCACGCAGCAGGCGCGCCACCTCGTGGGTGTACGCGTCGGCGCCCCGCCGGCCGGTCATGTTCGCCACGTCCACCCGCCAGCCGTCCAGCCCGTACGGCGGGCGCAGCCAGCGGCGCAGCAGCGAGTCCTCGGCGGTGGCGAAGCGGCGGCGCAGCTCGGCGCTGCCCCAGTTGAGCTTCGGCAGCGACTTGACCCCGTTCCAGGACTCGTAGTCACCTGTCGCCTCGTCGAAGTAGTACAGCTCCCGCTCCGGGGCGCTGACGTCGGAGGCGGCGGCGGTGAACCAGTGGTGGGCGTCGCCGGTGTGGTTGCTGGTGATGTCGCCGAGCAGCCGCCAGCCCCGGGCGTGCACGGCGTCGGCCAGCCGGGCGAGGGCGGCGTCCCCGCCGAGCAGCGGGTCGACGGTGTCGAAGCTGGACGCGTCGTACCGGTGGTTGGAGCGGGCCGGGAAGATCGGGGTTAGGTAGACGGTGTTGACGCCGAGCCGGTCCAGGTGGTCCAGGTGCTCGGTGACGCCGTCCAGGTCACCGCCGTAGAACTGGCGCGGCGTCTCCGGCCCGCGCCCGATGACGGGGGTGTCCCAGTCGCAGGGGATCGCCCACTCCGGTGGGGTCCGGCCGTCGGCGGCGGCGGACCGGGCGAACCGGTCCGGGAAGATCTGGTAGATCACCGCGTCCCGGGCCCAGGCCGGCGGCGGAGCGTAGCTGACCAGCTTGAAGTCGCCGTGGTCCGGCACGTCGTGGTCGACCGGGCCGCCGGCGTTGAGCCAGCGGTAGCCCGCGCGCCCTTCGAGCAGGAACCGGTAGTTGCTGACCGGATTGCGGACCTCGACGTCGGCCCGCCACCACACGTCACCGCCCTCGGTGCGGTCGACCACGGCCTCGGCAAACCGCGGCTCGCCGTCGCCGGTGGTCCGGACGTGCACCTGGCGGACGTCGGTGCCGGCCGGCACCCGGACGAAGACCGGGACGCGCTGCCCGAGCGCGGGCTCCTGCTCGGGCACGTAGGTGGCGGATCCGTCGTGGTGCGGCTGGAGGGACATGGCGAACCTTTCGCGTCGTACCGACGGGGAGAGGGAGGGGTCGCCCGCCGCGGCCGGTTCCTTGACCGCGGCGGTCGTCCCGTGACTGCTCCGGTGTACGTCGACCCGACGCCCTTGCCGCAGCGTGCTTCGGAGTGGCACCACTTGCCTCGCGCACGATGGCGAGCGGCCACCTATCCGATTTATCCCTTGACCGCTCCGGCCGTCAGGCCGGAGACGATGTAGCGCTGGAGCAGTTGGAACACCAGCACCGTGGGAACCGCGGTGAGCAGGGTTCCCGCCGCGAACATCCCGAAGTTGTTGTTCCGCTCGCCGGCGACCAGACCGAACATGCCGACCGCCAGCGTCTTCGACTCGGTGTTCGTGAGGAACACGTTGGCGATCATGAACTCGTTGATCGTGCCGATGAACGACAGCAGCGCGGTCACCGCCAGGATCGGCGCCACCAGCGGCAGCATGATCCGAAAGAAGACCTGGGCGTGCGTGGCGCCGTCCATGGTGGCCGACTCGTCCAGCTCCCGCGGCAGGGTGTCGAAGAAGCCCTTCATCAGCCAGGTGTTCACGCCGAGCGCACCACCCATGTAAAGCAGGAAAAGGCCCCACGGGGTGTTGAAGCCGAGCGCCGGCCACAGGTCGGTGACCGTGGTGAAGATCAGGAAGATCGCCACGATCGCCAGGAACTGCGGGAACATCTGGATCAGCAGCAGCGTGAGCAGGCCGATCCGCCGGCCGGCGAAGCGCATCCGGGAGAACGCGTACGCCGCGAGCGCCGACAGGAAGATCGACACGAGGGCAGCCGTCCCGGCGATCAGCAGCGAGTTGAGGAACCAGTGGCCGAACGCGGTCTTCTGGAACAGGTTGCTGAAGTTCTCGAACGACGCCCCGGTCGGCAGCAACTCGGTCGAGGAGAGGGTGCCGAGCGGGTTGAGCGCCGCCGAGAGCACGAACAGGATCGGGAAGAGGCTGAACATCACCGCCAGCACGCCGACCACATGTCGCCAGCCCACCTGGGCGAACCAGCGGTTGCGCCGCCGGCCGGTGGCGTTGCGGTCGGCCACCGGGGCGTCCGCGAGCGTCGTCACGAGTACACCTCCTCCTGCTTACGGGTACGCCGGAAGCTGATCGCCGACACGGTCGCCACGATCGCGAAGATGAAGATCGAGACTGCAGCGGCCATCCCGAACTCGGCGCCCTGGGCGCCGAAGGCCAGCCGGTAGGTGTAGGTGATGAGCAGGTCGGTCGCGCCGTTGGTGGGGTTGTCCGGCGCGAACGGGCCACCCTCGGTGGTCATCCAGATCGCGTTGATGTTGTTGAAGTTGTACGCGAACGACGCGATCAGCAGCGGCGAGAGCGCGACCAGCAGCAGCGGCAGGGTGACCGCCCGGAACGACTGCCAGGGCGAGGCGCCGTCGACCGAGGTGGCCTCGGTCAGTTCCCGGGGGATCGCCTGGAGCGCGCCGGTGGCCACCAGGAACATGTACGGATAGCCCAGCCAGAGCTGCACCAGCAGCACCGCGGCCCGCGCCGTCCAGGCCTCGCCGAACCAGTCGACGCCGAGGCCGAAGAGGTTGTTGACCAGGCCGAAGTCGGTGTTGAACATGTCCCGCCAGACCAGCAGCATCGCGAACGACGGCATGGCGTACGGCAGGATCAGCAGCACCCGGTAGAAGTTGGTGCCGCGCATCCGGGGCGAGTGCAGGGCGAGCGCGATGGCCATGCCGAGCAGGAAGGTGAGCCCGGTCGAGCCGATCGCGAAGGCGAAGTTCCAGAGCAGCGTGCCGAAGAACGGGCCGGAGATGTTGGGGTCGGTCAGCACCCGGCTGAAGTTCTTCAACCCCACGTTGACCTTCCAGCCCTGGGCCAGCCGTTCGCCGTCGGCGGCCACGAACGAGCCGCTCGCCGCGTCGGCGGTCCAGGTCTTGCCGGTCTCGCTGTCCTTCACGCAGTCGCAGCCCTCGTCGTACGCCCGGATGGCCTTGCCCTCGTAGGCGCGGGTGAGGCCGTTGGAGCGGATGGCGCCGCCGGAGGTGGGCACCACCAGGGCGGTGATGGCGTCGCTGCGGCCACTGGCCTGACCGATGTTCAGCACGGTGTAGCCGTCGGCGGCGGTGACCTTGCCGCTGAGGTTGCTGACGGTCACCTGCCCGGCGTCGAGCTTGCGCAGCCCGTTCGCGTCACCCGCGAAGACCTCCTTGGTCTTCGGGTCGCTGAGCAGGAAGACCAGCGCACCGGTCTCGGGGTCGCCCTTGGTGGCGATGGAGAGGGCGTACTCGGTGGAGCCCGGAACCTGCTTCACCGAGGAACTCTGGATGGCGACGATCGCGTCGTCCTTGCTGCCGCGGTGGCCGTCGCCGAAGTTCGTGAACGCGGTGCTCGCGGTGTAGAGCACTGGGAAGACCTGGAAGGCGATCAGGAAGAGCGTGCCGGGGACCAGGTACTTGGTCGGGACGTGCCGGCGGCCGAGGTAGAGGTAGAACAGACCAGCGGTGGTGATCGCCAGGATCGCCAGCCCGATCCAGTGCTCGGCCTCGATCAGCGGGAACGCCGCCCAGATCGCGATGCCGGCCACCAGGCCGAGCAGGATCACCTTGACGAGGAGGCCGGTCGCGGTGATCGGCACGTGGTTCCGCGCGGTACGGGACGGGCGCGGGAGCCCGCGGCGAACGGGCTCCCGGCCCGGAGCCTGCGTGGCAGGCTCCGGGCCGGACAGCGACGTGCTCATTACTTGATCTGACCCGCGATGGTCTTGCCGGCGGCGGTGATCGTCTGCGCCGGGTCGGCGCCACCGATGACGGCGGCCTCCGCCTTGCCGAACGGGTCCCAGATCGCGGCCATGGCCGGGATCGCCGGGAGCACCTGGCCGTTCTTACCGGCCTCCTGGAACTTGGCCAGGTCCGGGTCCTCGCCCTTGACCTGGTCGAAGGCGGCGGTCAGCGCCGGCGGGCGCGGCTCGGCCTTGTACAGCGCGACGGCCAGCTCGGGCTTGGTCACGTAGTTGGTGACGAACTCCTGGGCCAGGGCCTTGTTCTTGCCCTTGGCGGCGACGTAGAACGCCTGGACACCCACGAACGGCTGGGCCTCCTTGCCACCGGCGAAGCCGGGGACCGGGGAGATGTCGTACTTGATGTTGGCCTTCTTGGCGTCGGCGATGGCCCACGGGCCGGAGACCAGGTACGCGCATTTCTTGCCGGTGAAGGTGGCGATGGAGTTCTCGCCGGTGATCGAACGCTTGAGCGCCCCCTCGCCCTTCTCACCCAGCTTCGCGATCTTCTGGAAGGCCGCGATCGACTCCGGCTTGCCGACGCCCAGGTCCTTGGGGTCGTAGTCGCCGTTGGCCGCGGTGCCGAACAGGTAGCCGCCGCCGGAGGTGTACAGCGGGTAGATGTGGTACGCGTCGCCGTTCTGGCCGGACTGGAGGCAGAGGATCTCGCTGGCCTTCTTCTGGGCCTTGAGCTGCTTACCGGTGGCGACCAGCTCCTCGATCGTCTTCGGCGCCTCGGGGGCCAGCTCGGTGTTGCGGATCAGCGCGACGTTCTCGGTGGCGTAGGGGACGCCGTAGAGCTGGCCGTTGAAGGTGACAGCCTTGACCGCGGTCTCGTTGAACGCGCTCTTCTGCTCGGCGCCGAGCTGCACCGGGTCGATGGCACCGTTCTGGACCAGGTTGCCGATCCAGTCGTGCGCGCCGACGACGACGTCCGGGCCGCTGCCCTGCTGCGAGGCGGTGACGAAGTTGGTCTGCAGGTCCTTGGAGACGGCCTGGACCTCGACGGTGACCCCGTTCTCCTTGCCGAACTCCTCGGCGAACGGCTTGAGGGCCGCGGTCCGCTTGTCGTCGGCCCAGATGACCAGCTTGCCGCCCGCCGCCTTGGCGGACTCCTTGGCGGCCGGCTTGTCGCCGTCACTGCCACCGCAGCCCGAGGCGGCGAGCGCCAGGCCGAGGACAGCGACCACACCCGCGGTACGGATGCGCATCGGTACTCCTGTCGTCATGGCGGCCCGCCGGGGGAAGGGCGGCCCGCCAGTGGAAACCTCTGAAATTTCTTGCTGACCGGCGCTGGGTGCCGCGCCGCTGCTGTCGCGTGTTGCGGGGACGTTAGCAAGGCGTTGCAGAGAATGGAAGGTATTGCAGGAGTGTACGCAAGAACTTTCCCGTGAGCTAAAGTGCCGCCATGCGCGCTCGACTGTCCGACATCGCCCAACAGGCCGAAGTCAGCGAGGCCACGGTGTCGCGGGTGCTCAACGACCGCCCGGGAGTGGCCCCGGAGACCCGGCAGGCCGTCCTCACCGCCCTCGACGTGCTCGGGTACGAGCGCCCCGCCCGGCTGCGCAAGCGCAGCGCCGGCCTGGTCGGCCTGGTCGTGCCGGAGCTGGACAACCCGATCTTCCCGGCCTTCGCCCAGATCATCGAGTCCACTCTGGCGCAGAGCGGCTTCACCCCGGTGCTCTGCACCCAGACCCCCGGCGGCGTCACCGAGGACGAGTACGTCGAGATGCTGCTGGACCGGCAGGTGTCCGGGATCGTCTTCGTCTCCGGCCTGCACGCCGACACCGCCGCCAACCACGATCGGTACCGCGCGCTGATCGCCCGACCGCTGCCGATCGTCATGATCAACGGGTACGCGCCCGGCATCGCGGCACCCTTCGTCTCCTGCGACGACGGGGAGGCCACCGAGCTGGCCATCGCCCACCTGGTCGCGCTCGGCCACCGGCGGATCGGCCTGATCACCGGCCCGGACCGCTTCGTGCCGGTGCAGCGCCGGGTGGCCCGCTTCCGGACGGCCCTGACCCGGCTCGCCGGCGCGACCGAGGTGGAGGTCGGGGAACTGGCCGAACTCTCCCTCTTCGGCGTCGAGGGCGGGGAGGCCGCCGCCGGCCGGCTGATCGAGCGCGGGGTGACCGGCATCGTCTGCGGGTCCGACCTGATGGCGCTCGGCGCGATCCGGGCCGCCCGCCAGCGCGGGCTCGCCGTCCCCGACGACGTCTCCGTGGTCGGTTACGACGACTCCCCGCTGATGGCCTTCACCGACCCGCCACTGACGACCATGCGCCAGCCGGTCGCCGCCATGGCGGTGGCCGCGGTCCGGGCCCTGGTCGACGAGATCAACGGGCATCCCGCCCCGCACTCCGAATACCTGTTCCGCCCCGAGCTGGTGGTACGCGGCTCCACCGCCGTGGTCCGCCCGGCCGACGCCGCTCCGGACAGCGGACCCGGGCGCCAGCGTCCGCCGACCTCCTCCCTCGCCGTCCCGGCCTGACCCGCCGAGCGCGCGGCGGTGACCCGACGCCACCAGGTCGGCGAGGTGGCGCGATCCCGGCCGGCGAACACCGCCACTTCGGCGAACCGGAGTGGATCACGAACTGTTGTCATTTCTTGCGCAAGGAATGCTTGACTCTTGCAGCGCTCGGGCGGCATCCTGCTCAGACACCGCGCCGTCACCCACACCGCGCGGGGTGTTGCCCTCCCGCGACAGAGAACGGGGATCGTCACCGATGACCGCCGCCACCAACCCCACGCCGCTGACCTCCGACGACGACTGGTGGCGATCCGCGGTCGTCTACCAGGTCTACGTCCGCAGCTTCGCAGACGCCAACGGCGACGGCGTGGGCGACCTCCAGGGCATCCGGGAGCGCCTGCCGTACCTGCGCGACCTCGGCGTCGACGCGCTCTGGCTGACGCCGTTCTACACCTCGCCGCAGGTGGACGCCGGCTACGACGTGGCCGACTACCGGGACGTGGACCGGCTCTTCGGCACCCTCACCGACTTCGACGCGATGATCACCGACGCGCACGCCCTGGGCCTGCGCATCATCGTGGACCTGGTACCCAACCACACGTCCAGCGCGCACCCGTGGTTCCAGGCGGCGCTCGCAGCCGGCCCCGGTTCGACCGAGCGCGAGCGCTACCTGTTCGCCGAGGGCCAGGGCGAGGCGGGTGAGCTGCCGCCGAACGACTGGGAGAGCATCTTCGGCGGTCCCGCCTGGACCCGGGTCGCCGACGGCCAGTGGTACCTGCACCTGTTCGACCCGGCCCAGCCCGACCTGAACTGGCGCCACCCCGAGGTACGCGCCGAGTTCGAGGACATCCTGCGGTTCTGGCTCGACCGGGGCGTGGACGGCTTCCGGATCGACGTGGCGCACGGGATGATCAAGGCCGAGGGGCTGCCGGACGTCGGCTTCAACTCGATGACCACCGGCCAGCGCCAGTCCGAACTGCTGGGCAAGGGCCGGCTGCCGTACTTCGACCAGGACGAGGTGCACGACATCTACCGCGCCTGGCGGCCGATCCTGGACAGCTACCCGGGCAGCCGGATGGCGGTGGCCGAGGCATGGGCGGAGACCCCGCAGCGCCTCGCCCGCTACATCGGCCCGGACGAGCTGCACCAGGCGTTCAGCTTCGACTTCCTCGACGCCACCTGGTCGGCCGACTCGTTCCGCAAGGTGATCGACACCGCGCTCGCCGAGTCGACCATCGTCGGCGCGCCGACCACCTGGGTCCTCTCCAACCACGACCGGCAGCGGCACGTCACCCGGTACGGCGACGGGGAGGCCGGCCTGCGCCGCGCTCGGGCCGCCGCCCTGCTGATGCTCTCCCTGCCCGGCTGCGCGTACGTCTACCAGGGCGAGGAACTGGGCCTGCCCGAGGTGCTGGACCTCCCCGACGAGCTGCGCCAGGATCCGGCGTTCCTGCGTACCGGCGAGAGCCGGGACGGCTGCCGGGTGCCGATCCCGTGGAGCGGCGAGCTGGCCCCGTACGGCTTCGGGCCGGCCGGCAGCGAGCTGAGCTGGCTGCCGGCGCCGACGACCTGGCGGGCCCTGTCGGTGGCCGCCCAGACCGGGGTGCCCGGCTCGACGCTGGAGCTCTACCGGGCGGCCCTGCGGATCCGGCACGAGCACCCGGCGCTGGCCGGCACCGACGGCATCACCTGGCTGGAGACCGAGCCCGGGGTGCTGGCGTTCCGCCGTACCGCCGGGGACGCCGAGTTCACCTGTGTGATCAACATCAGTGGCGCCGAGGTCACGGTCGCCGGCCACGGCCGGCCGATCGTCGCCAGCGCCGACCTCACCGAGCAGGGCGACGGGCACGTCCTGCCGGTGGACGCGGCTGCGTGGTTCGAACGGCGCTGAGCCGGGTAACCCGCCATTGACCTGGTCGTCCGTTGTGCTCCACGCCGACGGGCGGCTGGGCTACCGACCCCTTGTGGTGGGGGGTGAGGTGGCGCCGGCGCCTCGGGGAGTCCGCTCCCCGAGGCGTCGGTGTCCATCTGGGACGCCACACTCGACCACGCACCGCGCCGGTGAGCGGGGTCAGTCCCCCTTGCTGGTGAGCAGCTCGGCGATCCGGGCGAAACCGGCCCGCACCTCGTCCCGGCTGGGCGGGGTCACCGGCTCGGCCGCCGGCTCCTGCTCGGCGGCGAGCTCCAGCTCCTCGTCGATGGTGTCCTCGAAGTCGCCGTAGAGGTCCGCCTGGTCGACCTGGGCCGTCTCTTCCTCGGCGGCGAGCTGGGACGCCGCGATCTCGCCGCGGATCTCCTCGGCGGTCAGCGCCGGCAGCAGCGGTTCGACCACCGCCATCAGCTGCTCCTCGGCCACCACCGCCTCGGCCAAGGCGAGCGCGTGTGGCCGCTCGTACGGGCCGCAGACCACCGGTTCCCACTCGTCGGCGTCGCCGAGCGGGCCGAAGGTGATGATCCACGGCAGGCCGAGCATCGGCGAGTCGTCCGGCAGGTCGAGTGTCACGAGTGCGCCCACCGGCTCATCATGGTCGCTCCCGCCCGGCAGATCCGCGCAGATTCACGGAAAGTGTGGTCTCCGCACGTCGGGAGGCCCCATTTCCCCGGAAAGTGAGCGGATCCCGGTCGAGCCCGCGGCGGCCCTGCGCGGGGTCCGCCGGCGTCAGGCCGGGTGGGTGGCGTCGAGGGCGGCGCGGACCAGAGCCAGGGCCCGGTCCGGTGGGACGCCCAGTCGGACCGCCTCGGCGGCGTACTCGGTGGCGGCGCGGTGCAGGCGGTCGGCGGCGTCGTCGCGCCCCGGTGCCACCACGGTCCCGTGCCGCCCCCGGGTCTCCACCAGCCCGGCCCCCTCCAGCTCCCGGTACGCCCGGGCCACGGTGTTCACCGCCAGACCCAGGTCGCCAGCGAGCTGCCGGACCGCGGGCAGCCGGGTGCCGACCGGCAACCGGCCGTCACCGATCATCCCGGCGAGCTGCCCGCGCACCTGCTCGTACGGGGGCACCGCCGAGCCCGGGTCGATCCGGATCCGCATCTCAGCCCGCTCCTCCCGGCGTACCCGGCTCGGGCACCTCGTCGGCCTCCACGTCCACCTCCCGGGCGGCGCCGCCCTCGGCCAGGTCCACCACCCGGCCGTACCGGCTGGTGGCGGCCAACGCCGCGCCGAAGAGCACCAACTGGTTGAGCAGGTAGAGGTAGAGCAGCAGCCCCACCGCGGTGGCCACCACCGTGTACGCCGGATTCCGCTCGGTGCGCATCACGTAGTAGCGGCCGACCGTGTTCAGCAGGGTGATGCCGACGGCGACCGCCAGCACCACCGGCCGCAGCCGGCGACGGCTCATCCGCAGCCGGGGCACCGCCACCAGCAGCGCCACCGCCAGCACCGCGTTGATCACGACGCTGAGCACGGCGCTCACCGTGGTCAGCCCGACCGACCCGGTGCTGCGCAGCAGGAAGCGCAGCAGCGACTCCAGCGCGTCGACGGCGGCGACCGAGATGCCGAGCATCACGAAGACCACCACCAGCACGCCCAGGTCGACCAGCCGGCGGACCACCAGATTGCCGGGCTGCTGGTTGAAGCCGTACATCAGCCGTTGCGAGGAGCGGATCGCCTCCACCCAGCCGATCCCGGTGACGACCAGGATGACCAGGCCGACCACCCCGACCGTGCCGCTGCTCTGTGCGATCTGGTCCGGCTTGAGGAACGGCAGATTCTCCCGGAGGAAATTCGCCGCCGCCCTGCTGACCTCGTCGTTGTCCTCGAGGATCGCGCCGAAGATCCAGTATCCGACCAGGGCCAGCGCGAAGACCGCGAAGAAGCCGTAGTAGGCGATCGCGGCCGCGAGCCGCCCGCCGAGCACCTCGGCGTAGAGCGCCCCGGCCCGCCACAGGTGGTCGAAGGCCGGCAGCCGGTGCCGGGCCACGTCGATCCGGCGACCCACCGCCGCCTCGATCCGGCCGAGCACGTTCACCACGTCATCCTCACCGATCCCCGGCCCGGTGGCGGGCCGGCCACCCGTTCAGCTCAACCGCCCAACCGGAAGTCGCGGCGGGGCTGCCACCGGGTCGCCCCGCTGTGCGAGAAGAGGGTGAACCCCTCCACCTCGAACAGCGCCGAGAAGTCGGCCAGATCCTCGTACACCTTGTCGAGCACCTCGGGCGGGACGTCCTGGGCCACCGTGACGTGCGGGTGGTACGGGAAGCGCGCCTCCCGGTGCAGCTCGGGGGCCGCGTTGATGGCGGCGGCGAGCAGCTCGCACTCGCTGATCCCGGCCGCCACCGCCACGAAGACCACCTGGGTGACCGGGCGGAAGGTGCCGGTGCCCCGCAGGTGCAGGGTGAACGGCAGGTGGGTGGCGGCCACCCGGGCCAGGTGCGCCTCGACCGCCGGCAGCGCGCGTACCGGGATCTCGGTCGGCCCGAGCAGGGTGACGTGGGCCGGGACGGCCTGCGGGTCACCGGCCTCGATCCGGCGGCGGGTGAGCATCCCGCCCCACGGCTCGGGGATGTCCACCGCGATCCCGATCTGGATGGAGTCGTCGGCGTCCGGCGCCCCGTCCCTGCGATCCACGCTCCGCGCCACCCCTCCGGCCACCGACTGCGTCCACCCGTTCCCGTCGCGCCCGGGCCGCTACTCGAAGCGGACCGGGGGGAAGAACCCGATCCGCTCGTACGCCGTCCGCAGCGTCGCCGCGGCGACCGCCCGGGCCTTCTCGGCGCCCTGGGCGAGCAGCTTGTCGAGCTGCGCCGGGTCGTCCAGGTAGCCGCGGGTGCGCTCCTGGATCGGAGTGACGAACTCCCGGACCACCTCGGCCAGGTCCTTCTTGAGGTCGCCGTAGCCCTTGCCGTCGTAGGCGGCGACCAGATCGTCGATGCTGCGCCCGGAGAGCGCCGAGTAGATGGAGAGCAGGTTGGCGATGCCCGGCTTGCCCTCGGCGTCGAAGACGATCTCGCGGCCGGTGTCGGTGACCGCGGAGCGGATCTTCTTGGCCGAGCGGGCCGGATCCTCCAGCAGGTCGATGATGCCGGCCGGCGAGGAGGACGACTTCGACATCTTGGCCGTCGGGTCCTGCAGGTCGGTGATCTTCGCGGTGTCCTTGACGATGTGCGGCGCGGGCACCGTGAAGGTCGGGCCGAACAGCGTGTTGAACCGCTGGGCCAGGTCGCGGGAGAGTTCCAGGTGCTGCCGCTGGTCCTCGCCGACCGGCACCGCGTGCGCCTGGTAGAGCAGGATGTCGGCGGCCTGGAGGATCGGGTACGTGAAGAGGCCGACGCTGGCCCGCTCGTTGCCCTGCTTCTGCGACTTGTCCTTGAACTGCGTCATCCGGCTGGCCTCGCCGAAGCCGGTGATGCAGCCCAGCACCCAGGCCAGCTGCGGGTGCTCGGGCACCTGCGACTGGACGAAGAGGGTGCTGCGCTCCGGGTCGATCCCGACGGCGAAGAGCTGCGCGGCGGCGATCCGGGAGCGCTGCTTGAGCACCTTCGGGTCGTGCCCGGCGGTGATCGCGTGCAGGTCGACCACGCAGTAGAAGGCGTCGTGGCTGTCCTGCAGGGCCACCCAGTGCCGCACCGCACCCAGATAGTTGCCGAGGTGGAACGAGTCGGCCGTCGGCTGGATGCCGGAGAAGACGCGGGGGCGGGCGGGTACGTCGGACATGCCGGCAATTCTGTCAGCAAGGCCCGGCGTACGTCATGACGGGCCGGCGGGTCGGCGCTCGGCGGGCGCGACCGGGGTCGGGACCTCACGCCGCTGCTCGGGCAGCCGCGCGGCGGAGACCGCGAGCCGGGACACCCGCCGCCCGTCCAGCGCGAGCACCCGCAGCAGCCAGCCGCCCGGCGGGTCGTCCGGGTCGGGCCCGCCCGGGGCCACCGGCACCTCGTCCCCAGCCACCGGCAGCCGGCCCAGGACGGCCATCACGAACCCGCCGACCGTCTCGTACGGCCCCGCGGGCAGCGGCACCCCGGTGCGCTCGGCGAAGTCGGCCAGGTTGAGCCGGCCGTCGACCACCGCGGGCAGGCCGGCGTGAGCCGGGTCGGGTGGGCCGTCGGACTCGTCGTGGATCTCCCCGACCAACTCCTCGACCAGGTCCTCGCACGTGACGATGCCGGCGGTGCCGCCGTACTCGTCGACCACCACGGCCAGGTGATGCCCCTCCCGGCGCATCTCGGTGAGCGCGGCCAGCACCCGCTTGCTGCCGGGCAACCGCTTCACCTCGCGGATCAGCTCACCGACCGTGCCGTGGCGCTCGCGCTCGGGGCGGAGCAGCACGTCGCGCAGGTGCACGAAGCCGACCACGTCGTCGTGGGTGCCGTCGACCACCGGGTAGCGGGTGTGGGTCTCGACCCGGACCAGCCGCTCCGCCTCAGCGACGGTGAGCCCGGCGGACAGGAACACCACTTCGGTGCGCGGCACCATCACCTCGCGGACCAGGCGCGCCCCGGCCACCAGCACCTCGTCGATGATCCGCCGCTCGTCCGGGTCGAGCACCGTGTTGGCGGCGACCAGGTCGCGCAGTTCGGCCTCGCTGATCCGCTCGCGGCCGGCCGTCGGGCTGGCCCCGAGCAGGTCGGTCACCAGGCGGGTGGCGCCGTCGGCGGCGCGGACCACGAGCCGGGCCACGGTGCGCGCGAGTGGGCCGGGCTCGCGTCGCGGTCGCCCCGGAGGTCGTCGCCGGGGCCCGCGGCCGCCTGCCTCCCGCATGACAAGGATGGTAGACAGCGGGCAACCGGGCAGCGGGGGCAATGTTCGGATCTGTTCAATCATGGCGGGTCATGGTGGAATGACAGAAAGCCATGCGCAGCCACGGCCCAACCGGCGGCCTTAGGGTGATCACGGACGGCCGCCACGGGACGCGGCCAGGCAGGAGGACCGACGTGAAACTGCTCGTCACCGGCGGCGCCGGCTACATCGGCAGCGTGGTGACCCGGATGCTGCTGGACCACGGCCACGAGGTGACCGTCCTGGACGACCTGCGCACCGGCCACCGAGCAGCTCTCGCCCCCGAGGCCACCCACGTCGACCTGCCGGTCCACGAGGTCGCCCGGGTGCTCACCCCGGACGCCGGCTTCGACGGCGTGCTGCACTTCGCCGCGCTGATCGCCGCCGGCGAGTCGATGGTCAAGCCGGAGCTCTACTGGGCGACCAACACCGTCGGCTCGCTCGCCCTGATCGACGCGGCCCGCGCCGCCCGGCTGCGCCGGCTGGTCTTCTCCTCCACCGCCGCCGTCTACGGCAACCCGAGCGAGGTGCCCATCCCGGAGACCGCCGTGAAGGCCCCCACCAACACGTACGGGGCGACCAAGCTGGCCGTCGACATGGCGCTCACCTCCGAGGCGATCGCGCACAACCTGGCCGCCGTCTCGCTGCGCTACTTCAACGTCGCCGGGGCGTACCTGCACGACGGGCAGGCCATCGGCGAACGGCACGACCCGGAGACCCACCTCATCCCGCTCGCCCTCGACGTGGCGGCCGGCCGGCGCGAGAAGCTCCAGCTCTTCGGCGACGACTACCCCACCGTCGACGGCACCTGCATCCGGGACTACATCCACGTCGAGGACCTGGCCCGGGCGCACCTGCTGGCGCTGACCGCCGCCGTCCCCGGCCGGCACCTGATCTACAACCTTGGCAACGGCAACGGCTTCACCAACCGCCAGGTGATCGAGGTGGTCCGCGAGGTCACCGGCCAGCCCGTACCGGTCGAGGTGGCCCCCCGCCGCGAGGGTGACCCGGCCGAGCTGGTCGCCTCCTCCGCGCTGGCCCGCGAGGAACTGGGCTGGATGCCGCAGAAGCCCACCCTGCACGACATGGTCGGCGACGCCTGGGCCTTCTACCGGGCGCACGTCCTGGGACAGCGGTGACCACCGCGACCCCCACCACCGCCACCGCGCCGTCCGGCGACGTCGCCGCCCGCGCCACCGCCGGCTTCCGGCAGCGGTACGACGCGGAGCCGGCCGGCCGCTGGGCGGCACCCGGTCGGGTCAACCTGATCGGCGAGCACACCGACTACAACGAGGGCTTCGTGCTCCCGTTCGCGCTGCCGCTGCGTACCGTGGTCGCCGCGGCCCCGCGGGACGACGAACGCTGGACGGTCTGGTCGGAGCTGGCCGACGAGCCGGTCGAGTTCGGCCCGGCCGAGGCCGACGAGCCCGGCCGGGTCACCGGCTGGGCCGCCTACGTGGCCGGGGTGCTCTGGGCGCTGCGGGCCGCCGGCCACCGGGTGCCGGGGGCCCGGCTCGCCGTCGCCTCCGACGTGCCGGTCGGCTCCGGGCTCTCCTCGTCGGCGGCCGTCGAGGCGGCGGTGCTGGCCGCCCTGGTCGAGCTGGGCGGGCTGGACCTGCCGGCCGACCGGTGGCCGCGGCTGGCCCAGCGGGCCGAGAACGACTACGTCGGGGCGCCCACCGGGATCATGGACCAGTCCGCCGTGATCCGCGGGCGCCCGGGGCACACCCTCTTCCTGGACTGTCGCACCGAAGACGTCGAACAGATCCCCTTCGACCTGGCGGCGGCCGGACTGGCCATGCTGGTGGTGGACAGCCGGGCCCCGCACCGGCACGCCGACGGCGAGTACGCCGCCCGCCGCGCGTCGTGCGAGCGGGCGGCGCGGACCCTCGGGGTGCCGGCCCTGCGCGACGTGGCCGTCGCCGACCTCGACGCGGCGCTGGCGAAGCTGCCCGACGAGGAGACCCGACGACGGGTCCGGCACGTCGTCACCGAGGACCAGCGGGTGCTCGACACGGTCGCGCTGCTGCGCGCCGGCCGGGTACCCGACATCGGCCCCCTGCTGACCGCCTCGCACGCCTCGATGCGCGACGACTTCGAGATCACCGTGCCGGAGGTGGACACCGCGGTCGAGGCGGCCCTCGCCGCCGGGGCGTACGGCGCCCGGATGACCGGCGGCGGCTTCGGCGGCTGCGTGCTCGCCCTGGTCGACGCCGACCGCGCACCGGCGGTCGCCGACGCCGTCACCGCCGCGTACGCCGAGCGCGGCTTCGCCGCCCCTGGCACCCTGACCGCCCTCCCGGTCGGCGGCGCCACCCGCCTCGATTGAGGAGAGTCCGGCCGGCGGCGTGGCCACCCTGCTGCTGATCCCGGTGGGCGCGGTGCTGGCGTTCCGGCTCTGGCGGCAGCTCCGCCGCCGGGCCGGCATGGCATTCCGCCGCCTCGCCTACACCATCTGACCCCACCTCACCCCCCGCACCCCACTCGAACCCCCACCCCGCGCCGACCCGGCGTTGATCAAGAAGTTTGCGCCTCAAGCGAAGATCGACCTTGACGCAAACCTCTTGATCAACCCGGCGAATGGGGGCCGGCCGGGGTGGGGTGGGGTCAGCTGGCTTCGACGATCATGCCGGCGCCGACCGTCCGGTTGGTGGTCTCGTCGATGATGACGAAACCGCCGGTGGTGCGGTTGCGGCGGTACTCGTCGGCGAGCAGCGGCACCGTGGTGCGCAGCCGCACCCGGCCGATCTCGTTGAGCTTCAGCTCGCCGGCCGCCTCGTCGCGGTGCAACGAGTTGATGTCCAACCGGTAGTGCAGCCCGCGCACGATCGCCCGCGCGGAGCGGGTGGTGTGCTTGATCGCGTACTTGCCGCCGACCTGCAGCGGGCGGGTCTCATCCATCCAGCAGACCATCGCCTCGATTTCCTGCGCGACCGCCGGGGCGTTGTTCGGCCGGCAGATCATGTCGCCGCGCGAGATGTCGATCTCGTCGCTCAGCCGGACCGTCACCGACATCGGCGGGAACGCCTCGTTCACCGGGCCGTCGGCCGTCTCCACCGAAGCGATCCGGCTGGTGAAGCCGGACGGCAGCACCATCACCTCGTCGCCGGGCTTGAGCACCCCGGAGGCCACCTGACCCGCGTAGCCGCGGTAGTCGGTGACGGTGGTGGACTGTGGCCGGATCACGTACTGCACCGGGAAGCGCACATCGACCAGGTTGCGGTCGGAGGCGATGTGCACCCGCTCCAGGTGGTGCAGCAGCGACGACCCCTCGTACCAGGGCATGTTCTCCGAGCGAGCGACGATGTTGTCGCCCTTCAGCGCGGAGATCGGCACCACGGTCAGGTCCGGCACGTCGAGCTTCGCGGCGAACGCGGTGAACTCGTCGGCGATCCGCTCGAACACCTCCTGCGACCAGTCGACCAGGTCCATCTTGTTGACGCAGAGGACCAGGTGCGGCACGCGCAGCAGCGAGCAGAGGAACGCGTGCCGGCGGGACTGCTCCACCAGGCCCTTGCGCGCGTCCACCAGGATCAGCGCCAGGTCGGCGGTGGAGGCACCGGTGACCATGTTCCGGGTGTACTGGATGTGCCCCGGGGTGTCGGCGATGATGAACTTCCGCCGCGGCGTGGCGAAGTAGCGGTACGCCACGTCGATGGTGATGCCCTGCTCCCGCTCGGCCCGCAGGCCGTCGGTGAGCAGCGCCAGGTTGGTGTATTCGTCGCCCCGGGCCGCGCTGACCGCCTCGACGGCGGCGAGCTGGTCGGTGAAGAGCGACTTCGTGTCGTACAGCAGGCGGCCGATCAGGGTCGACTTGCCGTCGTCGACGCTGCCCGCGGTGGCGAACCGCAGCAGGTCCATCTGCCGGGCCTCCGGCCCGGGAGCCGTCGCGTCCGGTGCCAGCGTCTCCGCGCTCATCAGAAGTAGCCCTCCCGCTTGCGGTCCTCCATGGCGGCCTCGCTGACCCGGTCGTCGCCGCGGGTCGCACCGCGCTCGGTGATCCGGGTGGCGGCCACCTCCTCGATCACCTTCTCCACCGTGTCCGCCTCCGAGCGGACCGCCGCGGTGCAGGAGGCATCACCCACGGTCCGGTAGCGCACCTGGGCCTTGAACGAATCCTCACCGGCGCGTGCCCGGAAGAACTCGTTGACCGCGTAGAGCATGCCGTCCCGCTCGATCACCTCACGCTCGTGCGCGTAGTAGATCGACGGCAGCGGGATCCGCTCCCGGGCGATGTAGTGCCAGACGTCCAGCTCGGTCCAGTTGGACAGCGGGAACACCCGGATCGACTCGCCCGGGTGGTGCCGACCGTTGTAGAGCGCCCACAACTCCGGGCGCTGGTTCTTCGGATCCCACTGGCCGAACTCGTCGCGGAAGCTGAACACGCGCTCCTTGGCCCGGGCCTTCTCCTCGTCCCGGCGGGCACCGCCGAAGAGCGCGTCGAAGCGGTGCTTCTCCACCGCGTCGAGCAGCACCGGCGTCTGGATCCGGTTGCGCATCCCGTCCGCCGACTCGCGGACCAGCCCCTTGGCCAGCGCCTCGGGCACGCTGGCCACGACGAGCTGCAGGCCGAGCTCGGCGACCCGCTGGTCCCGGTATTCCAGGACCTCAGGGAAGTTGTGCCCGGTGTCCACGTGCATCACCGGGAACGGGATGTTGGCCGGGGCGAACGCCTTCTGGGCCAACCGGAGCATCACGATCGAATCCTTGCCGCCGGAGAAGAGCAGCACCGGCCGCTCCATCTCGGCGACGACCTCGCGCATCACGAAGATGCTCTCCGCCTCCAGCGCGTCGATGTGGGAGACCCGGTACGCGGCCGGGGCCGTCATGACACGAACTCGATTCGCTCAGATCCGCACATCGGGATTCCAGACCTTTCCGGTCGGACTCATGAAGAACTCAGGCTACCCGGAATGCCGCTGCAACGCTGCAAGCAACCGGCTGGCGAGATCCTTGCGACAAACCAGCAGGTCGGGCAGGCGCGGGTCGGCCTCGTTGTATTTCAGCGCAGAACCGTCGATCCGGGAAGCGTGCAGGCCGGTGGCCGTCGCCACAGCGACCGGAGCAGCAGAATCCCACTCGTACTGGCCGCCGGCGTGGATGTACGCGTCGACCTCCCCCGTGACCACCGCGGCGATCTTCGCCCCCGCCGAGCCCATCGGAACGAGATGAGCGCCGACGTCCTCTGCCAGATCGGTCAGAAAAACCGGCGGACGACTACGACTCGCCGCCAACCGGATGGTCCGCCCGCCGCCCGACGTGGCCGCCTCCAACGTCATCGGCGGGTACGCCGGCGGGTAGTCCGTGGCCAGCACCCGATGCTGCGCCGGCAACCCCACCGCGCCCGCCACCAAGCCGTGCGGCATCGGCGCGCTCCGCGCCCAGAGCGCCACGTGCACCGCCCAGTCCGACCGGCCGTCCTCCGAGAACTCGCGGGTGCCGTCCAGCGGATCGATGATCCACACCCGGTCCGCGTTCAGCCGCGACACCGCCTCGGAGCTCACCTCCGCCGTCCAGGCCAGCCGCGAACCCTCGTCCTCCTCCGACAGCACCGCGTCGCCCGGACGCCACTTCGCCAGCTCGGTACGGATCAGGTCGTGCGAGACCTTGTCCCCGGCCGACTTCAACGCCCCGGGATCGGCGAAGCCCATCTCCGCGCGCAGGTTCATCAGCGCCTGCCCGGCCCGCGCCGCCAACCACCGGGCGAAGGCACTGTCGATCATCGGAGGATTAGCCATCTTCTCCCGCTCCCGTCGCAGGCATCCGCCACGTCAGAAAGGCGCAGACTACCGGCCCCGACCAGCCGAACCCGGTACGCCCCGCCCGGCACTCAGACGCCGTGATAGAGGTTCTGCGTCGGCTCCACCCCGCGGGTGACCACCGACTCCACCACGTCCGCCGCCCGGTCCACCAGGAACTCCAACTCCTTGCGTTCCAGCGAGGAGAAGTCCGACAACACGTAGTCTGCCGGGTCCTGCCGCCCCGGCGGCCGGCCGATGCCGAACCGCACCCGTACGTAGTCCTTCGTGCCCAGCGACTTCGACATCGACCGCAGGCCGTTGTGCCCGCCCTCGCCGCCGCCGCACTTCACCCGCAGCTGCCCGTACGGGATGTCCAACTCGTCGTGCACGGCGATCACCCGCCCCGGCGGGATCTTGTGGAACTGCGCCAGCGCGACCACCGGCCCGCCGGAAAGATTCATGTACGTCAGCGGCTTCACCAGCACCAGCTTCGGGCCGCCGAACCCCAGGCGCCCCTCGGCGGCCTCCGCCACCGCCCGCTTGTGCCGGCCGAACTTCGCGCCCAACCGGCCGGCCAGCAGGTCCGCCACCATGAAGCCGACGTTGTGCCGGTTGCCCGCGTACTCCCGACCGGGGTTGCCCAGGCCGACCACCAGCCACGGCCCCGCCTCGTCCGTCACGCCACGTCCCTTCCGCTCCTACCACGACGACTCCAGCCCGGCGCGTCACCGACCCGCCACCGCCCGGAGCCGTCGAGCGACAACACCCGCTCGGCGCGTCTGCCAGCGCGCCACGACCCGACGCCGTCGCGCGCGAAGCCGCCACCCGGCGGCCGGCTCCGATACAGCGACAGGCGCCCCCGAACCCGGGGACGCCTGTCGCACAGCCTGCGGACCGATCAGGCCTCGGTCCGCTGCTCCTCGGCCGGAGCCTCCGCGCCCTCGGCGGCCGGAGCGCCCTCGGGAGCCTCAGCGGTCTCCTCGCCGACCTCAGCCTCAGCCTCAGCCTCGGCCTCCTCGACCTCGGGCAGGGTGGCCTCGAGCTGCTCGGCGGTCGGGGCGGCGGTCACCGTGGCGACCGGCAGCTCCGGGTCCGCGGCCAGCTCGACACCGGCCGGCAGCTTGACGTCGGCGGCAGTGACCTGGACGCCCGGCTGGGCGCCCTCGATCGAGGCCTCCAGGTGGTCCGGCACCCGGGTGGCATCGGCGGTCACCGACAGGGTGTCGTGGTCGTGCACGATCAGGGTGTCCTGCGCGGCCTCACCGGTCAGCTCGACCGGCACCTCCACGGTGACCTTCTCGCCACGGCGGACCAGCAGCAGGTCGACGTGCTCGAAGGTGTCCTTGATCGGGTCACGCTGGATCGCCTTCGGCAGCGCCAGCACCTGAGTGCCGTCGCTGACCTCGATCGCGAAGAGCTGGTTCGCACCGCCCTTGCGGATCGCGGCGGCGAACTCGCGCGCCGGAAGCGCGATGTGCTTCGGCTTCTCGCCGTGGCCGTACAGCACGGCGGGCACCTTGCCGGCCCGGCGGGTACGACGGGCACCACCCTTGCCGAACTCGGTGCGGGGCTCGGCGCTGATCTTTACCTCGGACACGGGGAAACTCCTGATGCTTTTCGCTGCGGCGGCTTGTCGTCTTGCGGTGCTGGGGCGAGGGGCTCGCTGGGGCTCATGCGTCTAGTCGACTGCCCGGAGCACCGCGTCGATGACGGCGCCTCCGTGCGGTGCTTTTCAGCGGCCCGCCGGGCACCCTCGCCGTGGCAACCGCACCAGTCTACCCGAGCCGTTTCCCAGCAATCCGGCAGTCCCCATATCACCGTTCCGACGGGCCCGCAGGGCAACCGGCACACCGCCGGCGACCGTCCGCGACGACCGCCGGGCGGCGGCGATGGGTCAGCTCAGGCCACCGAACAGGGTGGTCACCGACCCGTCGTCGAAGACCTCTCGGATCGCCCGGGCCAGCAGCGGCGCGATCGACAGTTCGGTGATCTTGTCGAGCTGCTTCTCCGGCGGCAGCGGCAGCGTGTTGGTCACCACGACCTCGCTGATCGGGCTGTTCTTCAGCCGCTCCGTCGCCGGGTCCGACAGCAACGCGTGGGTCGAGGCGACCACGATCTCCGCCGCGCCGGACTCCTTCAGGATGTCGGCGGCCTTGGTGATCGTGCCACCCGTGTCGATCATGTCGTCGACGATCAGGCAGACCCGACCCTCGACCTCACCGACCACCCGGTTCGCCACCACCTGATTCGGCTTCAGCGGATCCCGCGTCTTGTGGATGAACGCCAGCGGGCAGCCACCCAGCCGGTCCGTCCACCGCTCGGCCACCCGCACCCGGCCCGAGTCCGGCGCCACCACCGTCATCGGGCGGCCCGCGTACTTGTGCTCCACGTACTCGGCCAGCACGTCCATCGCGAACAGGTGATCCACCGGGCCGTCGAAGAAGCCCTGGATCTGCGCGGTGTGCAGGTCGACCGTCAGGATCCGGTTCGCACCCGCGGTCTTCAGCAGGTCGGCCACCAGCCGCGCCGAGATCGGCTCCCGGCCCCGGTGCTTCTTGTCCTGACGCGAGTACGGGTAGTACGGCAGCACCACCGTGATCCGCTTGGCCGAACCGCGCTTCAGCGCGTCCACCATGATCAGGGTCTCCATGACCCAGGTGTTGACCCCGTGCGTCACGGACTGCACCACGAAGGCGTCCGAACCGCGCACCGAGTCCTTGTACCGTACGAAGAGCTCACCGTTGGCGAACTCGTACGAGTCGGTGGGCGTCGGCGCGACGCCGAGCACCTCACCGATCTCCTTGGCCAGCTCCGGAAAGCCACGTCCGGAGAAGAGCATCAGGCTCTTGCGGTTTTCGGCGACGATGCTGCCCATGGGCCCGTCTGCTCCCGTTTGTCGGTGGTTCCCGGCGGCGGTGGAGCCGGGGACTATTCGGTTGCAGTATCCCCCGCGTTAACCGGTCCTCCCACGGTCTCCGGCCCCTCGTGGATTGGCTCACCTTCCCTTGCGGGCGAGGCCGTACCCGACGCATCCTCACGGGCCCGCTGCGCCGCCTCCGCGGCCGCCGTACCGGCACGCTTGCGCAGCACCCAGCCCTCCACGTTGCGCTGCTGGCCCCGGGCCACCGCCATCGCGCCCGGCGGCACGTCCGAGACGATCACCGAGCCCGCCGCCGTGTACGCGCCGTCACCCACCCGCACCGGCGCGACGAACATGTTGTCCGCCCCGGTACGCGCATGACTGCCGATCGTCGTGTGGTGCTTGCGTACCCCGTCGTAGTTCACGAAGACCGACGCCGCGCCGATGTTGCTGTGCTCGCCGATCGTCGCGTCCCCCACGTACGACAGGTGCGGCACCTTGGAGCCCTCGCCGATCGTGGCCTTCTTGGTCTCCACGAACGTGCCGACCTTCGCCTTGCGGGCCAGCCGCGACTGCGGCCGCAGGTACGCGTACGGCCCGACGCTGGCCTGCGGGCCGACCTCGGCACCCACCGCGTGGCTGCGCACCACGCTCGCGCCCGCGCCGACCGTGGTGTCGACCAGCGTCGTGTCCGGGCCGACCAGCGCACCCGTCCCGACCACCGTCGCACCCTGGAGCTGGGTGTTCTGGTCGATCACCGCGTCCCGCTCGACGGTCACCGTCACGTCGATCCAGGTGGTGTGCGGGTCGAGGATGCTCACGCCGGTGCGCATCCAGCCCTCGTTCACCCGGTCTCGCAGCAGCCGGCGCAGCCCGGCCAGCTCGACCCGGTCGTTGCAGCCCAGCGTCTCCACATGGTCGGGGGCGCAGTGCACCGCCACCGGCTCCCCGGCGTCCCGCAGCAACCCGAAGACGTCGGTCAGGTACTCCTCGCCCTGGTCGTTGTCGGTGGAGAGCTTGCCCAGCGCCTCCCGCAGCCGCACCACGTCGAACGCGTAGATGCCGGCGTTGATCTCCCGCAGCCCGCGCTGCTCCGCGGTGGCGTCGCGCTCCTCGACGATCTGCGCCAGCCGCCCCGCGGCGTCCCGCACGATCCGGCCCAGCCCGGTCGGGTCGGGCACCTCGGCGGCGAGCACCGTCGCCGCCGCGCCGGCGCTCTCGTGCGCCTCGACCAGGGCCGCCACGGTCTCCGGCCGCAGCAGCGGCACGTCGCCGTTGATGACCACGACCGTGCCGGTGGCCTCGGCGACGGCGTCCAGCGCGATGCGTACCGCGTGGCCGGTGCCGAGCTGCCGCTCCTGGAGCACCGGGGTGGTCTCCGAGGCGATCTCAGCCAGGTGCGCCCGGACCTGCTCGGCACCGTGCCCGACCACCACCACCGTGCGATCCGCGCGCAGCGGCTCGGCCGCCGCCAGCACGTGTCCGAGGAGGGTACGACCGAGCAGCGGGTGCAGCACCTTAGGCAGGGCCGACTTCATCCGCTTGCCCTCACCGGCGGCGAGCACGACAACGGTGCGGAGGCGGGGCTGGGACACTAGTGGCTCCCGTCGGGACGGCGACAGTCTCGCGGCCATGCTAACCAGACCGCGTCGGAAGCTGTCGAATACCCCGACAAGGGGCATCCGCACCAGAAAACTGCTCGGCCGCCAGGGTTCGAACCTGAAACACGGGTACCAAAGACCCGGGTGTTGCCAATTACACCACGGCCGAAGGATCGTTCACAGCTTAGCGCCTGGCGTCCGGTCCCAGGTTGCCCACACCGGCCCGCAGACCGGCCGCGAGGCCCTCCACCACGCCGGCTATCCAGAGATACAGCTCTCGAGACCTCGGCACTCGCACTACCAGACAACCTCGCTAGTCCTCACCGACGTTGGTCCGCGACGTCGTAGGATTGTGCCGCTTCAACGTCGGACGCTGGAAGCAGTCGAGTCCGACCCCGAGTGTCTCAGCCCACCACCGCCCAGCAGCCTCGGAATCCGCGTTCTCATGAATGCTCACGCGATACCGGAGGTCCTCCCGGGACCTGCCCATGGCCTCGACGAACCTGACGAACAGTTCGACCAGACAAGGGTCACTGTTCGTAAAGGTGAGGTCATAACGAGGATCGTCCGGCTTACTCTTGGTGCCCTCACACCAGTAGAGCACCGCGCCGATCAGGAGTGTTTTCCCGCAGGTCCGGCGCCCCGGCCCACTTGCCGCCAGTCCGCGCGCTTCGCGTTCCGCGTCCTCGCGCCGCTTTCGCCGACCCGCACGGCTGAGCATTCGGCGCGCGTCAGCGGCCTGTTGCCGCTCGGCGGCAACCTCGGACGATGAGTCGAGCGGAAGATGTCTGACCCACTCGTAGGCGGTCGACTTGGCGACCGTCAGCCGCTCCGCGATCTCGTTGACCGTGTGGCCGTCGGCCCGCAGCCGCAGCGCCGTCGCATGTAGGTCGTCCTTGGCATTTCGGCGTCGGAGAGATGCTGGTGGCGGAACATCCCGCAGCGTCGCTTGCACTCGGACCCGACCGAGGCCCAGACGTAAGCAGATCTGACGGATCGACAGCTGCTCCACGGCACGGAGACGACGGACCTCTGCCGCCAGGGAGTCGGTCATGTTCGGCAGGCTGACCAATTTGATTATGAATCGTAAGTGATCATAGATTGGTCGTGTGGACCTTCTTCGATTCTCGCAGACCACGGCGCGTCTGTCGGTGTCCGTCTCGTGACGCCTGGTGTTTGGGCTGGTTCGGGGAGGATTCCGGTGACGCGGGCCGGCCGTGAGCGTTGGTTCTGCTCGATCGATGGTGGGTCGTTGAGCCGGTGAGCGGGAAGCTGCGGCTGGCCGAGGGTGAGACGGCCCGGACCGCGTGCGCCCGCGCGTTGCTGCGCACCGGTGTGGACGAGGAGACCGGTGAGGTGCTGTCTCGGGCGGTGCTGGCGCGGCGGGTTGGTTGGTGTGCCGATCTGGTGGCGGGCATGGTGGCCGCGCTGATCGGCGCGCATTGGAACAGCGTGGATGTGGAGGTACTGGCGGCCGGGGTGGATGCGGGTGGGCGGCGGTTGCCGTCGCACGCGTGGATGGCGTTGCGGCGGCTGGGCTGGACCGCCACCCCGCTTCGGGGTGTGAGGGTCAATGACCGGGTCGTGCGGATGGCGCAGGAGCAGGCGGGGCGTGCGCTGCGTTCGGTGAAGTGGCGTGCCGATGTGACGGCCGGGGTCCTGTCGACGTGGCCGGCCGATCCGCGTAAGCGCACCCCCGCCGAGTGGGACCAGGTCCGTCAGGCGATCCCGGGCGGGCAGCACCTGCCTTCCAGCATCATCAATGCCCGCACCCGGCAGGTCGCCACGTTCGCCAACGCCAACGGTCGCCTGCCGGTGGACGTGTTCGAACTCGAAGGCGTCCCGAGGATCGGGCGGATGTTGCTGTTGGCCGCGTGTGATCGGCAGCAGGCCACCATCGAGCGCAGCGCCGACCCGGCGAAGGCGCTGCTGCGGCTGCAGCTTCCTTTACGACCGGATCCGCGGACGTATCGGGACTGGACGTGGGTCGAGTGCCCGATCACGTTGCCGTCCACGGTTCCCGCCGCGGCGGTGCTGCACCTGCCCACCCTCCGCCTCACCGACGGCACGGTCCGCGCCGACGTGGCATACACGCACCCGGTGCCGAAAGCCGCCCGCACCGGCCACACCGTGGCCGTCGGTGTGGACTGGGGCCTCAACACCCTCCTCAGCGCCGGTGCCCTGCGACTGGGAAAGGATGGGCGGATCACGGCGTTGGGGGCGGGTGGACAGTTCCGCGCCGCCGGCATCCTGGCCAAGCAGCACCGCCTGCGCCGCCACAGTGAGCGGCTACACGCCAAGGCCGACCAGTACGCGCGGCTGCTCGGCGGCCGCCCCGACGAGCAACTGAGAGCGAAACACGAGGTGCTGGCCGGCGAGATCCGCCACGTGTCCGAACGCCGCGCGAACTTGAACGACGCGCTCGCCTGGGCCGCCGCCCGCTGGACCGTCGACCAGGCCATCGCCGCCCGGGCGACCGTCATCTACCTGGAAGACCTACGGTCGATGGAAGCCAAAGGCATGGGCGCCACCCGCAACACGCGCCTGTCCCAGCAGGTCCGCGGAAAGATCACCGACCGGATGCGGCACCTCGCCGCCGAGCACGGTATCGCCGTGGTCACCGTCCCCGCCCGCAACACCTCCAAGCACTGCCCGCAGTGCCTGGCCCCGCTACAGCACCGTAAAGCCCCCGACCGGCCCACCACACCGGGATGGAAGTGGGCCATCTGCCCCAACACCGGCGGCTGCGGTTGGCAGGGCGACCGCGACCACGGCGCCTGGCGGCGCATCGCCGCCCGCGGCCTCACCCACCAAGCCAAAACCGTCACCAACAAGACCAACGGCGCCATGGCGATCCGCACGGTCGTCGACGAGCTCGAAGCCGGCGCCGTCGTCACCCCCAGCACCTCTAATGCCAGTCGGAGGGACCGGTCGAAGACCGGCCTCACCCGGCCACGCACCTCACGCCCCGCGCCCAGGCGACGCGGGGCACCCTCCCCCACCCGGCCCCACGGTCAGGCGGGTAAGCGTCCGGAGGGACACGCACCAACGGACCGGAAGCTGCCCCGCGCAGCCCACCGACACCAGGACGTGAACACGATCAGCACACCCACCACCACCGGCCACCGGCCACGAGGAGCCGCACTGGGCGCAGGATTCCATCTCCACGTCCATGCATCTCCACCACGGTGGGAAACGATCCCGGAAACCCCATCCGACTCAGGATCGCTAAGCTGATCAGGGACGCTAGGACAGCCGTACACGTGGCAGAGGATCCTCAGTCGCTCGTCGACTCGTTGTGCGTGGCGGCGAGGATTTCGGCAACCAGTCCTTCGATCCGCCAGCACAGCTCGCGACTGCCCCGCACATTGATCACCAGAGAGCCGTGGTAGCCGTCACCCGTGTTCCGCCGTAACGTGGCGATCCGGTGCCGTTTGATGGTCGAACGCTTGATGCGGTCGGCGGGAAGCCCGAGTCTCTCCATCCACCATCGGACCGCCGGCGCAGCGTCGGCCGACTCATGGATGCTCACCCGGTAGGTGGGCACTCCCCGATCGATCTCGCACGCTGCCAAAAACGCAGGAAGAGCGCGACGATGCCGGGATCGCTGTTGATGAACTGGAGGTGGTCGTCCCGCCGCCAGGGCTTCGACTTGGTGCCCTCACACCAGTAGATCGCCGCCCCAAGGAGCAAAAGGTCTCGTTCATCAAGTGTGCCGACCACCGCCGCCCCGCGCGCCTGCTCGGCCGCCTGCGCGGCGTCGCGCGCCTCGCGGTGCGCCGACCATCGGGCGCCGACCATCGGGCGTCGGTCACCAGCTTCGACCGGGCCCGCCGCCGCTGCGCCGCCGCGTCGTCCGGATCCAACGGCAGGTGCTTCACCCACTGGTACGCGGTCGATTTCGCCACGCCGAGCTGCGGCGCGATCTCGTTGACCGATCGCCCGTCGGCGCGCAGCCGAACCGCCTCGGCCCGCAGCGCGTCCTTGGCGTTCGGGCGCCGGGTCCACTCAGGCTGCGAAACGCCACGCAGCAACGCGGACGCCCGGTCGCGGCCGATACCCAGGCGGGCGCATATCGCACGGACGGAGAGCTGCTCCTGGACGCGCAGGCGGCGCGCCTCGTCGGCGAGCGGATCGGTCACGGTCGCAGGTTAGAACGCGCGTACGACAAGGAAGTCCATTCACAGACGGAACTGTCCACTGCGATCTAGGCCGCCGCTGGTTACGGTGACGTAGGCGTAACCCGTTCCGCTGGGAGGTGCCATGTCGACCGCCCTGACCGGCCCGGAGACCGGGCCCAAGCCGCTGACCCAGGGCCACCAGTCCCGGGGCATCCTGATCGCCCTCTGGGCCTTCGTGGTCGTACCGTTCCTCGCTCTGCTCGCTGCCGTGCCGATGGCCTGGGGCGGCTGGCTGGGCTGGAGTGACGTGCTCGTGGCCGGCTTCTGGTACGTGCTGTCCGGACTCGGCGTCACCGTCGGCTACCACCGCTACTTCACCCACGGCTCGTTCAAGGCGAAGCCGTGGGTGCGGACGGCGCTCGCGGTGGCGGGTTCGTTCGCCGTGCAGGGCGAGGTCATCCAGTGGGTGGCCGACCACCGCCGGCACCACGCCTTCTCGGATCTGGAGGGCGATCCGCACTCGCCGTGGCGGTTCGGGGAGAGCGTCGGGGGGCTGACCCGGGGGCTGTTCCACGCGCACGTGGGCTGGCTGTTCAACCGGGAGTTGTCCAACCGGGAGCGGTTCGCCCCGGACCTGCTCGCCGATCCGGCCACCCGCCGCGTCGACCGGCTGTTCCCGGTGCTGGTGGCGGTCTCGTTGCTCGGGCCGGCGGCGATGGGCGGGCTGCTCACCTGGTCGTGGCAGGGCGCGTTGACCGCGCTCTTCTGGGGCGGGCTGGTCCGGATCGCGCTGCTGCATCACGTCACCTGGGCGATCAACTCGGTCTGCCACGTCTACGGGGAGCGCCCGTTCGCGGTGCGGCAGGGTGATCGGGCGGCGAACTTCTGGCCGCTGGCGCTGCTGTCGTTCGGGGAGAGCTGGCACAACCTGCACCACGCCGATCCGACCAGCGCGCGGCACGGGGTGCTGCGGGGTCAGCTCGACCCGTCGGCGCGGGCGATCTGGCTGCTGGAGAAGGCCGGGGTCGTCTGGGCGGTGCGGTGGCCGAAGCCGGAGCGGATCACGGCGAAGCTGGTGGAGCTGGAGCGGATCCGGGCTCGGTCGGCGGGGCGGGAGCGATAACCGGTCGGTCGGGCGCGTGGCGGCCTGGCAGGATGGCCGGATGACCGACCTTCAGCGCCGCCGACCGGCCGGCCCGCCCGGCGGCCGGATCGGCAGCGGCCGCGACGCCGGGCCGCGGGTCCGCGGGGGGACGACATGAGCGCGCAACTTCCCCGCCAGGGCGGCACCGAGCGTCGGCGAGGTGACGAGATGACCGAGGTTCCCGGCAAGGACGCCGGCGCCGCCCGGCGGCGGGCGGTGCCGGCGGCGAAGCCGTCCTCCCGGGTACGGATGTCCGCGACGCAGCGCCGCGAGCAGTTGATCTCGATCGCGCGGCAGATCTTCGCGGAGCGCGGTTTCGACGCCACCTCGATCGAGGAGGTGGCCGCCCGGGCCAAGGTCTCCAAGCCGGTGGTCTACGAGCACTTCGGCGGCAAGGAGGGGCTGTACGCGGTGGTGGTGGATCGGGAGGTCCGCTCGCTGCTGGACCGGATCACCACGGCGTTGACCGCGGGGCATCCGCGGGAGTTGCTGGAGCAGGCGGCGTTGACGCTGCTGACGTACATCGAGGAGGAGACCAGCGGGTTCCGGGTGCTGGTCCGGGAGTCGCCGCTGATGTCGGCGACGGGCAACTTCAGCAGCGTGATGAACGATGTCGCGCATCAGGTGGAGCACATCCTGGGCGCGGAGTTCTCCAGCCGGGGGTACGACCCGAAGCTGGCCGAGTTGTATTCGCAGGCGCTGGTGGGGATGGTGGCGTTGACCGGCCGCTGGTGGTTGGAGGTGCGCAAGCCGCGCAAGGAGACGGTGGCGGCGCACCTGGTGAACCTGGCCTGGAACGGCCTGTCGCATCTGGAGGCGAAGCCCGGTCTGATCACGTCCCGTAAGCCGGGTTGAGCCGGCGGGGGGTCAGTGGTTGCCTTCTGCGACCGCGTGGCGGCGGCGGCGCATCTCCGCCTCGGCGTGCTCGGGCGGGCCGATCTTGTCGTAGAGGCCGGTGGCGAGCAGGATCAGCCCGAACAGCATCGACACGATGACGGTCGACATCGAGAAGTTGAGGATGTTCGCCGTGGTCTGCAGCACGGACATCATCGCGATGCTGGTGACCAGGAAGACCACCCCGGCGGTCAGGTTCATGTGGTGGCCGAGGTTGGTGCGGCGGGACGCCCCGATCAGGAGGAAGGCGCCGAACAGCACCGACACGATCGAGAACGCGAGGTTGGTCCGGAGTCCGAGCGCCCAGTGGCTGCCGCGGGCGAAGAGCGACTCACCCGCGGTCAGGAAGACGCCGTACACGCCGAAGATCAGGATGTACAGCCCGATGATCCCGGAGAGGACCCGGTAGAGCGGCCGGGCGGGATGGTTCACCGGTAGGTGCGGCATGGGGATCCTCCAGCCAAGGTGACCGATTTCCGGCAATTGTCACCCGCGCCGTTCGACCCCGTCCCCGGAAACGCAAAAGGCCCGGCCGAGGCCGGGCCTTTCCACAGGTGGGCTCAGAGCACGAGCCGAGCCTTCTCGAAGGCCTCCCGCTCCTCGTCGGTGCCGACCTTGCCGTACATGCCGGCCATCAGCAGCACCAGGGCGAGGAGCAGCACCACGATGACCGTGGCGACGCTGAAGTTGAGGATGTTCGCGTCGGTGCGCAGGAACGCCAGTGCGGCCAGGCCGAGGGCCATCAGGGCGTACGACAGCCACTGGTTGATCATCACGTCGAGGTTGCGGCCGATCACGGTGCCGAGCAGGATCAGGGCGCCGACGATGATCGAGACGAGCGAGAAGCCGAGGTTGGTGCCCTGGCCGAGCACCGTGGTGTCGTCCTGGGCGAGGAAGTCGTTGCCGAGGCTGACGATGACGCCGAGCACGCCGAAGACGACGAAGTACAGACCAACGAGCCCGCCGATCGCCCGGTAGATCGGCCGCGCGGGGTGGTTGACGGGGGTGTGGGCCATCTCTGCGTCTCCAAGACCGAACGGAAAAGGGGTCGGGTGTGATTGTCCCGCACGGCCAACTGTGACGCCGCACACCCCCCACCCGTGTCGAGGTCAGCTGGCCGGCAGTTCCTCGGCGAGGGTCAACCAGGCCTCCTCGGTGCGTTCCCGCTCGGCCCGCAGCTCCTTCAGCTGGGCGTCCAGCTCGGCGACCCTTGCGTAGTCGGTGGCGTGCGCGGCGAGCTGGTCGAGCAGGTCGGCCTCCTTCTGCTCCAGCTTGGCGATCTGCCGTTCCAGCTTGCCGAGTTCCTTCTTCGCGGTGCGCACCTCGGCGGCCGACATGCCCTCGCGGGCCGGGGCGGCCCCGGCCGGGGTGAGGTCGGCGGGGGCCGGTCCGTTGCCCACGGCGGCCCGGGCCAGATACTCGTCGACCCCGCCGGGCAGGTGCACGAGCCGCCCGTCGCCGAACATCCCGTACGCGACGTCGGCGACCCGCTCGATCAGGTACCGGTCGTGGCTGGCCACCACGATCGTGCCGGGCCAGGAGTCGAGCAGGTCCTCCAGTGCGGCGAGGGTGTCGGTGTCCAGGTCGTTGGTGGGCTCGTCGAAGAGGAGCACGTTGGGTTCCCCGGCGAGCAGGCGGAGCATCTGCAGGCGGCGGCGCTCGCCGCCGGAGAGGTCGCTGACCGGGGTCCAGAGCCGGCGGTCGTCGAAGCCGAAGAGCTCGGCGAGCTGGGCGGCGCTGATCTCCCGGTCGCCGAACTGGACGCGCCGGGCCACCTCCTCGACGGCCTCGAGAACGCGCAGGTGGCCGGGGAGTTCGGCGAGTTCCTGGGAGAGGAACGCGGGCCGCACGGTCTGCCCGGTGGTGAGGCGCCCACCGTCGGGCCGGGTGACGCCGGCCAGCATCCGCAGCAGGGTGGTCTTGCCGGCGCCGTTGCGGCCGAGGATGGCGATCCGGTCGCCGGGGCCGACCTGCCAGGTGGCGTCGTGCAGGATCTCCTTCGGGCCGGCGTGCAGGGTGACCTGGTCCAGGTCGTACACCTGCTTGCCGAGCCGGGCGGTGGCGAGCCGTTGCAGCGACGTGGTGTCGCGCGGCGGCGGGACGTCGGCGATGAGCGCGTTGGCCGCGTCGATCCGGAACTTCGGCTTGGAGGTCCGGGCGGGCGCGCCGCGGCGCAGCCAGGCGATCTCCTTGCGGAGCAGGTTCTGCCGGCGGGCCTCGGTAGCGGCGGCGACCCGCTGCCGCTCGGCCCGGGCGAGGATCCAGGCGGCGAAGCCACCCTCGTACGCCCGGACGGTCTGGTCGGCGACCTCCCAGGTGGCGGTGCAGACGGCGTCGAGGAACCACCGGTCGTGGGTGACCACGACGAGGGCGCCCTTGCGGGTGACCAGGTGCCGGGCCAGCCAGTCGACGCCGCCGACGTCGAGGTGGTTGGTGGGCTCGTCGAGAATGAGCAGGTCGGCGTCGCGGACCAGCAGCGCGGCGAGCGCGACGCGGCGGCGCTCGCCGCCGGACATCGGGCCGACGGGCGCGTCGAGGCCGAGGTGTGGCATGCCGAGGCCGTCGAGGATGGCCCGCACGCCGGCGTCGCCGGCCCACTCGTGCTCGGCGCCCATGCTCTCGCCGAGCCAGGCGGTGCCGAGGACGACGTCCCGGACGGTGGCCTCGGGCTCCAGGTTCAGGCTCTGCGGCAGCCAGGACACGCGCAGGTCGCGACGGTGGGTGACCCGGCCGTCGTCGGGTTCCTCGGTGCGGGTGAGCAGCCGCAGCAGCGTCGACTTGCCGGCCCCGTTGAGGCCGACCACACCGACCCGGTCGGCGTCGTCGAGACCGAGCGAGACGTCGGTGAGCAGCGGCCCGGCAGCGCCGTACCCCTTGGACACCCGGTCCAGGTTGACGATGTTGGCCACTTCCCCACCTTTCATGATCAAGGCGTCCCGGTGCGGGCGGGCACCTCGGGACGCCTGGCCCCTCAGGGTACGCGGGTCCGCCCGACGGACGTCAGGCCCCGACGCGGGTCAACGACCGCTGCCGCCCGGTTTGTTCCGGCCGCCGGATGGTCCGGCGCACGAGGTCGCCGACCCGGCGGTGTCCGGGCCGCCGGGACACCGCCACATCGGCGACGCCGAGTCGATCTTGCTCGACCGGGCGGGCCGGACCGAACGGGCCGGACCTGGCCAGGTCGGGTCGCGCCAGGTCGGGTCGGACGTCCGGCAGGCTCAGACAATGCGGGCGCCGGCCACCGGGCCGTGGGCGACCCGGGCCTCCCGGCAGACCCCGGCGGCCGCCAGTTCGGCGGCGATCCGCCCGGCGTCGGTCTCGTTCGCGGTGAGGAAGACGCAGGTCGGCCCGGAGCCGGAGACGATTCCGGCGAGCGCGCCGGCCGCCTCGCCGGCCTTGAGGGTCTCGGCGAGCGCGGGGCGCATGGTGAACGCGGCGGCCTGAAGGTCGTTGCCGAGCGCGGCGGCGAGCACCCGGGGGTCGCGCTGGCGCAGCGCGGCGAGCAGCGTGTCGGTGCTGCCCAGCGGCTCCCCGGCGCTGCCGGCGTCGCGCAGCCGGTCCAGTTCGCGGTAGGCGGCGGGGGTGGAGAGGCCGCCCTCGGCGATCGCCACCACCCAGTGCCACGACGTGGGGCGGGCCAGCACCGGGCTGACCGCCTCGCCCCGGCCGGTGCCCAGCGCGGTGCCGCCGTGGATCAGGAACGGCACGTCCGAGCCGAGGTCGGCGGCGATGCCGGCCAGCTCGTCGCGGGACAGCCCGGTGCCCCAGAGCGCGTCACAGGCGACCAGGGTGGCGGCCGCGTCGGCGCTGCCGCCGGCCAGCCCGCCGGCGAGCGGGATCTTCTTGCGCAGGTGCAGCCGGGCGTGCGGCGGGACGCCCGCGTACCCGGCGAGGGCGTGGGCGGCCCGGATCACCAGATTCGTGTCGTCCAGGGCCAGCTCGCCGGCGCCCTCGCCCTCCATGGTGAGGGTGAGCGTGTCGCCCCGGCGGGCGGTCAACTCGTCATGGATCGAGATCGCGTGGTAGACGGTGTTCAGCTCGTGGAAGCCGTCCCGGCGCAGCGGCCCCACCCCGAGATGCAGGTTGATCTTGGCGGGCACCCGGACCTTCACCGGCCCGCTGGCCCCGCGCCGCTGCCCGTCCTCGTCGTCCGGTCGCCAGGCCTCGGTCACGGGGCGATGTCCCGTGGGCGCAGGCGGATGTCGAACGGCTTCTCCACGATCAACTCCTCGGCGGGGTCGGGCAACGGCGCCCAGCCTACTGGGCGACGGCGGGGACGGCCGGGGCCGACGCGGCGATGGCGGCGAACTGCTCCACGGCCAGCGACTCGCCACGGGCGCCCGGGTCGACGCCGGCGGCGGTGAGCACCGCGGCCGCCCGGTCGGCGCCGCCGGCCCAGCCGGCCAGGGCGGCGCGCAGGGTCTTGCGGCGCTGCGCGAACGCCGCGTCGACCACCGCGAAGACCGCCTCCCGGCGGACGTCGGCGCGGGGCGGCTCCCGGCGGGTGAAGGCGACCAGCCCGGAGTCGACGTTCGGCACCGGCCAGAACACGTTCGGCGGGACCTTGCCGGCGGCCCGGGCCCGGGCGTACCAGGCGAGCTTGACCGACGGGACGCCGTACACCTTGGAGCCGGGACCGGCGACGAGCCGGTCGGCGACCTCCTTCTGCACCATCACCAGGCCGTGCCGCAGGGTGGGCAGTTCGGCGAGCAGGTGCAGCACCACCGGCACGGCGACGTTGTACGGCAGGTTCGCCACCAGCGCGGTGGGGGCGGGTTCCGCCAGGTCGGCGGCGCTGACCCGGAGCGCGTCGGCGGGGTGGACGGTGAGCCGGGCGGCGTTCGGGCCAGCGAACCGGGCGGCGGTCTCCGGCAGCGCGGCGGCCAGCGCCGGGTCGATCTCCACGACATGCACGTGCGCGGCGACCGGGAGCAGGGCCAGGGTGAGCGAGCCGAGCCCGGGGCCGACCTCCAGCGCCACGTCGTCCGGGGCGAGCCCGGCGGTGGTGACGATCCGGCGGACGGTGTTCGGGTCGTGCACGAAGTTCTGGCCGAGCTTCTTGGTCGGCGTCACGCCGAGGCGCGCGGCGAGCTCCCGGATCTCCGCCGGGCCGAGGAGGCCGGTCACGCCCCGTAGCGTATGCGGCCCGGCCGGGTGGCAAGGAGGGGCCCCGGTCAAGAACGGGCCCCTCCGGTCACCACGGGCCGAAGACGCGGTCGCCGGTCGCGGAGATCGCGGCGCAGAGCTCGTCGACGTCGGTCCCGGTGGTCGCGGCCAGGAACCGGACCGTCAGCGGGATCAGGTACGACGCGTTCGGCCGCCCCCGATGCGGCATCGGGGTCAGGTACGGGGCGTCGGTCTCCACCAGCAGCTGGTCGACCGGGGTCACCGTGGCGGCCTCGCGCAGCGCCCCGGCACTGCCGAAGGTGACCGTGCCGGCGAAGCTGAGCAGGTAGCCCCGGCGGACACACTCGCGGGCGAAGTCGGCGTCGCCGGAGAAGCAGTGCAGCACCACCGTGTCCGGGGCGCCCTCGTCGTCGAGGATGCGCAGCACGTCGGCGTGCGCGTCCCGGTCGTGGATGACGAGTGCCTTGCCGTACCGCTTGGCGATGGCGATGTGCGCGCGGAAGCTCTCCTCCTGGGCGGCCCGCCCCTCGTCCCCGGTACGGAAGAAGTCCATCCCGGTCTCGCCGACGCCGCGTACCCGGTCGCGGGCGGTCAGGGCCTCGATCTCGCGCAGCGCCTCGTCCAGGTCGGCCAGGCGGGGCGCCTCGTTCGGGTGCAGCGCGACGGTGGCCAGCACGGCTCCGTAGCGCTCGGCGACGTCGGCGCCCCAGCGGGACGACTCGACGTCCACGCCGACCTGGACCAGCCGGTCCACGCCGACGCCGGCGGCCACCGCGATGACCGCGCCGACCGGGTCGTCGGCGGGTCCTCCCCCGGGTACGCCGGCCTCGCTGACGGTGATGTCGAGGTGGGTGTGGCTGTCCAGCACGGGACGGGGCAGCGCCTCGGGGGCGGGCGGGAACTCCCCGGCCCGGCGGGCGGCCCGTTGCTTGCGGGTCTCGGTCCGCTCGCTCAGCTGTTCGGTTGGCTCGGTCATCAACCAAAGGATCACACACTGGCCGGGTCCACCCGGCCGCCACCTCTTGTTCATCTCCACTACCCAGCGCGAACCTACCGTCGCAGCGTGACTGAGCGGAGTGAGCGAACCATCGGGCACCGGAGCGGGCGGACGATCCGTGCAGCGATCGTGACGCCATGAGTGTGACCCCTCAGGCTGGCGGGGCCGCCTCCGAGCGGACCGGCCTGCACGTCACGTACGAGGGTCGGGTGCACCCGGCGGAGGAGATCGCGCGGGGCGCGGCGTACGAGCTGTTCAGCGCCGAGGAGGTGCCCGGCTTCGAGTGGGCGCCCCGGCCGGGTGTGGCATACCCGTGGCGGAAGTTCGTGCACGTCAGCGAGGTGAGCGCGGTGCACGGGGCGGCCGAGCCGACCGAGGACGCGGACCCGCCGCTGCTGATGCCGGTGCACCGCACGCACGGCTGGGCCCACCTGCACCAGCTCAGCCAGCAGCCGGCCGCGGCCGGCGACCCGGCGCTCGCCGCGGTACGCGCCTCGGCGGTGATCCGGCCGGGCACCCGGATGGTGAAGGTGCTCTCCGCCCGCCAGCTCGCCGGCTATGTGCGGGGTTGGCTGCCGCACGGCTTCTGCTACCGGGAGCACGACGTGGCGCACCTGCGTACGCCGGCCGGGATGGCGGTGCTGCGCGGCGACGGCGAGGGCGGCGACGTGGCCTACGCGCTGCGCTGGCGGGCCGCCGACCCGGCCGACTTCGACGTGCCGGTCGGCCCGGCGCACCAGGGGCTCACCGCGCTGCCGCCGCGGGACCGGCTGGGGCCCCCGGTGCTGGGTACCGGCTTCGTGCCGAGCAACGGCCAGCTCGTCCCGGAGTTCGTCACCCGGGACTTCGCCGACCTGCCGATGCCGGCGAACGCCACCCTGCTCGCCTACCCGGCGGACGGGGTGGAGGTGGTGCTCTACACCTACCAGGCGGAGCAGCGGGGCTGGCTGCGCCTGGTCGGCCGGCAGTGGCGGCACCTGCTCGCGGCGGTGCCCGGGCTCTCCCCCGACCAGGAGTACGTGCCGACCGGTGACGCGCCGCGCTCCACCCGGCTCGTCGGCGCGTACGGCGGCAACGAGTACGAGGCGGTGGCCGACCAGCCGGGGGGCTTCCGCGTCCTGGCGATGACCCGGGCGGCCCGGTACCCGGTTGAGTCGGCGGCCCGGCGGCTGCGGTACGCCACCTGGCGCGGGGTGCCCTGCCTGGTGCTGCGCGAGGAGTCGGGCTGGCTGCGGCTGCGGCTGTGCCGGCCGGATCCGGACGCGGTGGCCACCACCGGGGCGCAGTGCCACGAGCGGGGCGTCTACGAGGCCTGGGCGCCGGGCACCGAGGTGACCGACGACCGGGTGGTCGACCTGCCGTACCGCGCGGCATAACCGCCGTCGGCGCGGGAATCCGCCGGGGTCCGATGCTCCCCAGCTCAGGAGACCCGAGATGCCCTTCATCACCGTCGGCACGGAGAACTCCGCGCCCATCGACCTGTACTACGAGGACCACGGCTCCGGGCAGCCGGTCGTGCTCATCCACGGTTTCCCGTTCAACGGGGCGACCTGGGAGAAGGTGTCCATCCCGCTGTTGAACGCCGGATACCGGACGATCACCTACGACCGGCGCGGTTTCGGCAGTTCCGCCCAACCGACCGCAGGGTACGACTACGACACCTTCGCGGCCGACCTGGACGTGCTGATGACGGAGCTCGACCTGCGCAACGCGATCCTGGTCGGACACTCGATGGGCACCGGCGAGGTGACCCGCTACCTGGGTACGTACGGGTCGAGCCGGGTGGACCGGGCGGTGCTGCTGGCCCCGCTGGCACCGTTCCTGATGAAGACGCCGGACAACCCGGAGGGTGTGGACAAGAGCCTCTTCGACGGTTTCCAGCAGGCCATCCTCAACGACCGCTTCGCCTACCTGACCCAGTTCTGCAACAGCTTCTTCAACTACGACGAGAACAAGGGGAAGTCGGTCAGCGAGGAGGCGTTCCGGGCGCACTGGGAGATCGGCACCCGGGCGTCGGCGAAGGGCAGCCACGACTCGGTCGACGCCTGGCTGACGGACTTCCGCGGCGACCTGGGCCGGATCGACGTGCCGGTGCTGATCGTGCAGGGCGACAAGGACGCGGTGCTGCCGTATCCGGTGACCGGGCAGCGGTTGCAGCCGATGCTGCCGGGCAGCCAGTTGATCACTCTGCGGGGCGCCCCGCACGGCATCCCGTGGACCAACGCCGCCGAGGTGAACAAGGCGATCATGGAGTTCATCGGCGCGCCGTCGATGGCGCGCGCCTGACCGGCGCGGACGACCGCGGCCCCGGGGAGGTGTCCCCGGGGCCGCGGTCGTCGGTCGGGCTCAGCCGGCGAGGCGGGCCAGCTCCTCATCGACGATGGACGGGTCGAGCTTGCGGAACACCGGCTTCGGCGCCGCGAGCGGCCGATCCACCGCCAGGGGTACGGACTCCCAGCGCGCGCCGACCGTGTAGTCGCCGGTCAGCACCGGGTACGCCGGCCCACCGTCGAGGTCCCGCACCTCCTCGATCACCGGCATCGGCGCGTGCACGCCGGTGCCGCCGAGCAGCTCGTGGATCTTCTGGGCGGCGTGCGGCAGGAACGGGGTGAGCAGCGTGTTGGCGTCGCTGACCACCTGGAGGGCGACGTGCAGGATGGTGCCCATGCGGGGCTTGTCGTCCTCGCCCTTGAGCTTCCACGGGGCCTGCTCGGAGAGGTACTTGTTGGCCTCGGCGACCACCTTCATCGCCTCGCCGATGGCCTGCTTCTGCCGGTGCTTGGCGATCAGGTCACCGACGACGGCGAAGCCGGCCCTGGCGGTGGCGAGCAGCGCCTCGTCGGCCTCGGTGAGGCCGGCCGGGTCGACCGGTGGGATCGCCCCGAAGTTCTTCGCCGCCATCGAGACGGACCGGTTGACCAGGTTGCCCCAGCCGGCGACCAGCTCGTCGTTGTTGCGGCGGAGGAACTCCGACCAGGTGAAGTCGGTGTCGTTGCTCTCCGGGCCGGCGACCGCGATGAAGTAGCGCAGCGCGTCGGCGTCGTACCGCTCGAGGAAGTCCCGGACGTAGATGACCACCTTGCGGGAGGAGGAGAACTTCCGGCCCTCCATGGTCAGGTATTCGCTGGAGACCACCTCGGTGGGCAGGTTGAGCCGGCCCAGCTCGCCCGGCTCGCCGTCGCGCGACCCCTCGCCGGAGTAGCCGCCGAGCAGCGCCGGCCAGATCACCGAGTGGAAGACGATGTTGTCCTTGCCCATGAAGTAGTAGCCGCGGGCGTCCTTGCCCTCCGCGTCGGCGGACCACCACTTGCGCCAGGCCTCGGGGTCGCCGGTGCGGCGGGCCCACTCGATGGAGGCGGACAGGTAGCCGATGACCGCGTCGAACCAGACGTAGATCCGCTTGTCGGTCCGGTCGCGCCAGCCGTCGAGCGGGATCGGCACGCCCCACTCCAGGTCCCGGGTGATGGCCCGGGGCTGCAGGTCGTCCAGCAGGTTCCGGGAGAACCGGAGCACGTTGGGGCGCCAGCCCTCCCGGGTGTCCAGCCACTGCCGCAGCGCGTCGGCCAGGGCGGGCAGGTCGAGGAAGAAGTGCTCGGTCTCGACGAACTGCGGCGTCTCGCCGTTGATCTTCGAGCGGGGGTTGATCAGGTCGATCGGGTCGAGCTGGTTGCCGCAGTTGTCGCACTGGTCGCCGCGGGCGCTGTCGTACCCGCAGATCGGGCAGGTGCCCTCGATGTAGCGGTCGGGCAGGGTGCGGCCGGTGGACGGGGAAATCGCCCCGGTGGTGACCTTCGGGACGATGTAGCCGTTGCGGTGCAGCCCGAGGAACAGCTCCTGCACCACGGCGTAGTGGTTGCGGGTGGTGGTACGGGTGAACAGGTCGTACGACAGCCCCAGCGCCCGCAGGTCCTCGGCGATCACCCGGTTGTACCGGTCGGCCAACTCGCGCGGGGTGACCCCCTCGGCGTCGGCCTGCACCTGGATCGGGGTGCCGTGCTCGTCGGTGCCGGAGACCATGAGCACGTCGTGACCGGCCATTCGCATGTACCGGGCGAAGACGTCGGAGGGAACGCCGAATCCGGATACGTGGCCGATGTGGCGCGGGCCGTTGGCGTAGGGCCAGGCGACCGCGGCGAGAACGTGACTCATGAGCAGCAAGCCTAGCCCGGCGCCGGTTCGAGGTCCCGGCGGAGCCGCCGCCCCACCGGGCTCCTTCAGCTGTGCACGACGGTGTAGACCTCGCGCCGGCGCAGCCCGTACTCGGCGGCCACCTCGGTGACGGCGTCCCGCCGGGACAGGCCGGCCGCCTCCCGCGCGGCCACCGCGGCGCGCAGCGTGTCGTCGTCGGGCCGGGCCGCTGCGGCTGGCGGCGCACCCGCCACGACCAGGGTGATCTCGCCGCGCGGCTCGCCCGCCGCGGCCCACTCGGCCAGCTCGCCCAGCGGCCGGCGGACCACCTCCTCGTAGGTCTTGGTCAGCTCGCGGCAGAGCGCGGCCGGCCGGTCCGGGCCGAACGCGGCGGCCAGGTCGGCCAGCGCGCCGGCGATCCGGTGCGGGGCCTCGAAGAGGACCAGGGTGCGCTCCTCGGCGGCGAGGGCCCGCAGCCGGGAGCGGCGGGCGGCCGGCGTACGGGGCAGGAAGCCTTCGAAGCAGAACCGGTCGCAGGGCAGCCCGGAGAGCGCCAGCGCGGTGGTCACCGCGCTCGGCCCGGGGGCCGCGGTGACCGGGAAGCCGGCGTCGAGGGCGGCCCGGACCAGCCGGTAGCCGGGGTCGGAGACGCTGGGCATGCCGCCGTCGGTGACCAGAGCGACGGTGTAGCCGGCGGCGAGCACCTCGACCAGCTCCGGGGTACGCCGTTCCTCGTTCCCCTCGAAGTAGGAGACGATCCGGCCGGCCACGGTGACGCCGAGGTCCCGGGCCAGCCGGGTGAGCCGCCGGGTGTCCTCGGCGGCGACCACGTCGGCGGTGGCGAGCACCTCGCGGAACCGGGCCGACGCGTCGGCCGGGTTGCCCAGCGGGGCGCCGAGCAGCACGACCCGTCCGACCTCGGACATTTCACCCACGGAGTGCGCTCCTTCATCGACAGCCGTACCAATCTCGGGGACGACGGGCGCCACCGGGCACCTTCGCAGCCTACGATCGCCGGGTGACGAGTGCCTCGACAGCACAGAGCGCGGACGCCGGCCGGGCCGGATCGGACCGGACGGCCGCCGGTCAGCCGACCACCGATCAGGCCGCCGAGGCCGCGACGACCGGTGGCGGCGGGGTCCCGGCCGTCGTCCGGCGGCGGCTCGCCACCGTCGACGCCCGCCTCGACGGGCACGCCTGGCTGGCCACCGCCGTCGTGGTGGCGATCGCGGCAATCCTGCGCCTCGTCGGGCTGAGCGGCCCCAAGGGCAAGATCTTCGACGAGATCTACTACGCCCGGGACGCCTACGGGCTGATCGACAAGGGCGTCGAGTGGAACTACAAGGACAACGGCCCGTCGTACGTGGTGCACCCGCCGCTGGGCAAGTGGCTGATCGGGTTTGGTGAGTGGGCCTTCGGCTATCAGGACGCGGAGACGAAGCTCTCCGTGCCGGGGCACCTGACCACCACCGCCCCCGAGTTCGGCTGGCGGATCGCGGCGGCCGTCGCCGGCACCCTCTCGGTGCTGCTGCTGATCCGGATCGCCCGGCGGATGTTCCGCTCCACCGCGCTGGGCTGCGCGGCCGGCCTGCTGCTCGCCCTGGACGGCTTCCACCTGGTGCTCTCCCGCACCGCGCTGCTCGACATCTTCCTGCTGCTGTTCGTGCTGGCCGCGTTCGGCGCGCTGGTGCTGGACCGGGACGCCCGGCGCCGCCGCTGGGCCCGGGCGCTGGAGGCGGGGCTCGACCCGTCGACACCGGGGCGGGCCGGCCGGCCGCCGTCGGGCTGGCGGAACTGGCCGTGGTGGCGGCTGGCCGCCGGGGTGCTGCTCGGCTGCGCCTGCGCGGTCAAGTGGAGCGGCGTGTACTTCGTGCCGGCCTTCGCGCTGCTGGTGATCTTCTGGGAGGTCGGCGTCCGCCGCTCGGCGGGGGTACGCCACCCGTGGCGGGACGCCCTGCTGGACGAGCTGCCCTGGCTGCTGCTGGCCGGGGTGCTGATGGTGGCCACCTACGTCGCCACGTGGTCGGGCTGGCTGTTCACCGACGACGGCTACTACCGGCTCGCCAGCCGCTACCCGAACACGCCGGGGCTGAGCGACACCCCGGTGATCGGGCCGCTGATCAACCTGTGGGAATACCACAAGGCCGCGTACGGCTTCCACACCCAGCTCGACGAGCCGCACAAATACCAGTCCTGGCCGTGGCAGTGGCTGCTGCTGGGCCGGCCGGTGGCCTTCTACTGGTCCGGCGACGGCAACTGCGGCGCGCCGCAGTGCGCGAGCGAGATCCTGCTGCTGGGCACCCCGCTGCTCTGGTGGTCGTTCCTGCCCGCGCTGGCGGCGCTGGCCTGGCTCGGGCTGGCCCGGCGGGACTGGCGGGCCGGGGCGATCCTGCTGAGCGTGGCCGCCGGCCTGCTGCCCTGGTTCTGGTTCGCGCTGGATGGCCGGACGATGTTCTCCTTCTACGCCGCGCCGGCGCTGCCGTTCCTGGTGCTGGCGGTGACCTACGTGCTGGGCGCGATCGTCTCGCCGGCACCGGCCGCCGGCCGGAGCACGGGGGCGCCACCGGGCGGGCCGGACGTCGCCGACCGCCGGCTGGTGGGCGGGATCATCGCGGGCGCCTACGTGCTGCTGGTGGGCCTCTGCTTCGCCTACTTCTACCCGGTTTTCGTGGGCCGCCTGATCACGTACGCGGACTGGTCGGCCCGGATGTGGCTGGACGGGCGCTGGATCTGACGCCCGGCGCTACCGGCGGTGGGCTGGAGAACACAGAAGCGCGCCCCGATCGCCTGCCACGGGGGAAGCGGGCGATTGGGGCGCGCAGAAGAAGCTTAACCACCCCGGATCAGCGGCACAACTGGTCGTCTCCGGTCAGATTCACGACCGGCGAGCCCCCACGAGGATGATTCGCCCGCAGGTGGCGCCGGCGGTCATGGCGCGAAGACCTTACGAGAGCATTACGGCTTCGTTCCCGCGCCGGCCGAGGGGCGCCCGCCCGGCCGACCCGCCGAGGGGAGCGCTTTCCGGACCGCACGGGCCCCCGGCCAGTGTTGATCTCCGGAGTTTTCGTCCTCGTTGACGGCCTATAGGGGCGCAAGTACCTGTTTGTATGTTAAGCCCGCTCTGCGGGCTGCAATCCGGATATGCGAATGATGAAAGATTCGTCGTCGGCCAGCCACGGGAGGGGTGATGTCCCGACGATGACCGACATCCCATGACCAACTGGATGATCATCCGGGTGCCACCACCCGGATGATCATCCAAAGTGGATCTCACTACACTTCGGCCGGTGATCAACAAGAGCAGATCGGCAGCTGTCCTCATCGGACTGCTGGCGACGACCGCGCTGTTCGGTCCGGCGCCCGCCCGGGCCGGCGACGACCCCGAAACCCCCGCCGAGCCGCCCAAGGTCGAGCTGGTCCTCGACGTCAGCGGCTCGATGCGGGCCCACGACATCGACGGGCGCAGCCGGATCTCGGTCGCCCAGCAGGCGTTCAACGAGGTCGTGGACGCGCTGCCGGACGAGACCCAGCTCGGCATCCGGGTGCTCGGGGCCACCTACCGGGGCAAGGACAAGAAGCAGGGCTGCCTCGACACCCAGCAGATCGTGCCGGTCGGCCCGGTGGACCGTACGCAGGCCAAGGCGGCCGTGGCCACCCTCCGGCCGACCGGCTTCACCCCGGTCGGGCTGGCGCTCCGCTCCGCCGCGCAGGACCTCGGCACCGGCAGCACCGCCCGCCGGATCGTGCTGATCACCGACGGCGAGGACACCTGCGCCCCGCCCGACCCCTGCGAGGTGGCCCGCGAGCTGGCCGCCCAGGGCACCAAGCTGGTCGTCGACACCCTCGGCCTGGCCCCCGACGAGAAGGTGCGCCGGCAGCTGCTCTGCATCGCCGGCGCGACCGGCGGCACCTACACGGCGGCACAGAGCGCGGACGAGCTGACCGGCCGGATCAAGCAGCTCGTGGACCGGGCCCGGGACACCTACACCGCCACCCCGACGGTGGTCGGCGGGTCGGCCGAGTGTGCCAACGCGCCGCTGCTCGGCCCCGGCGTCTACACCGACCGGGAGGCGTTCTCCGAGCACCGCTGGTACCGGGTGCCGGTGCGTCCCGGCCAGGAACTGCGAGCCTCGGTCAGCGTCGCACTGGACCGGCCGGTCAACCCCGACTACGGCGTACTGCTGCGGGCCACCGCGACAGACGGGCGGGAACTCGTCCGGGGCGTGGACGCCGGCAGCGGGCGGACCGATGTGATCTCCACCGGCCTGCGCTGGTCCGCGGCCGAGGACACCCCCACCCCGGGCCCCAGCGGTACCCAGACCGCCGAGACGGTGTGCCTCGTGGTCAGCAACTCCTTCGCCGCCCGCCCCGGCACCCAGGTCACCCCCGGCATGCCGGTGGAGCTGACCGTCGACGTGGTCGCCGCGTCCCCCGCCCCGGACGGGCCGGACCTCGGCCGCGGCTGGGCCCTGCTGCTCCTGCTCACCCTGGCCGGGCTGGTCACCGGACTGGTCGCCGGGCTGCTCACCCGCTGGTGGGTCGCCACCTGGACGGAGAACTGAGGATGCGTACCCTGATCCGCTCCGCGGCGGCGCTGGCCGCCGTCGGGCTGACCCTCACCCCGGCCGCCGCCTCGGCCGAGCCCACCCCGTCGCCGGGTGCCGCCACGGTCACCAAGGCCGGCACCTCGTTCCTGACCGCCACCGCCATCGCCGCCGGCCAGCCGGTCCAGGTCGGCGCGTCGACCGGCGACCACCTCTACTGGTCGTTCCGCGCGGAGGCCGGGCAGACCCACGAGATCGGCGCCAACGTCGCCTTCCCGAAGGGCCGCACCGGCCCGTCCACCTGGACCGTCGAGGTCTTCGACGGGCTGCGCCGCCGGCAGGCCTGCACGGCCGGCGCACAGACCCCGACCGCCGACGCGACCGCGACCGGCGTCACCCTCGGCTGCACGCTGCGCCGGATCCGGCCCTGGGCCGAGCCATGGTCCGGCGACCCGCTGCCGGGCACCTACTACGTCCGGCTCTCCGTGACCGAGCTGCCCGAGCCCGACCTGGGCCTGCCGATCGACGTGGACCTGCTGGTCAGCGTCGACGGCGATGGCGGCGCGTCCGGCGACGACGGGAAGCTGGCGACACCGCTGGTGCCCAACACCCGGGCCGGGGCGCTGCTCACCGCTGAGCCGACACCCGAACCGGTCGCCGAGGAGGAACTCAGCCTCACCGGCTGGCTCCCAGAGGCCGGCTCGCGCTGGGTCTGGACCACCGCCGGTGGCGTGCTCGCCGCCGTAGCGGGCGTGGTCGGCTTCGCACTCACCCGGCGACCCCGCCGACCCTGACCCGCACCCGGTGGCCGCCGCGGACCCGAACGCGGCGGCCACCGGAGGCGACGGTCAGGTGGTGCGCGGGCTCCGCGGCACCCAGCCGATGAACCGGTCCTGAAGCGACGACACCGGCACGGCTCGCAGGTCTCGGGTGGCGGCGGCCAGGCAGGAGCCGAGGTAGACGGTCAGCGAGGCGCGGTCCACCCGGTATTCGGCCAGCAGCCGGCTCCGCTTGGTGGTGCACGGCCAGTCGTCGCCGCAGGAGTTGCAGGTCCAGTCGGGGGTCACCGGCGTGTGCTCGTCCGGCTGCGGTCCCGACGCCTCCGCACCAGGCGTCATCGGCTGTTCCTTCCCATGTGGACGTATTTGCTCCTGGAGGTTCCCCGCCCCGTTAACTCCCCTACAGCGTCCCGGGACGCTCCGCCGTTACATCGCTGCGGTACGTTCACCGTCCATGGCCGCCGTCAACTTCCCCAAGGGGGCAGAAGTCCCTCCCTACCTGTGCCAACGCGCATCGGGGGCGAACGATGCGTGACCTCCTGCCACCGGCGGTCGCGGTGGCCGTGGCCGGCCCCGGGGACTGGTCCGGCACACTGCTCCCCGCCGAGTCGGCCTGCCTCAGCGACCACGCGGTGGAGAGCCGGCGCCGGGACTTCACCGCCGGCCGGATGTGCGCCCGCCGGGCCCTGGCCGGACTCGGGCTGCCGGCCGCCCCGGTCCCGTCGGCGCCCGACCGGTCCCCGGTGTGGCCGGCCGGGGTGGTCGGCACCATCACCCACACCCGGGGTTACTGCGCGGCGGCCGCCGCCCGGGCCACCGAGGTCCGCTCGGTGGGCATGGACGCCGAGCGCCACCGGGAGCTCAACCCGGGGGTACGCCGAGCGATCTGCCTGCCCGAGGAGGAGGCGGACCTGGCCCGGCTGCCGGCCGGCGTCCCCTGGCCGACCGTGCTGTTCAGCATCAAGGAGACCGTCTACAAGGTCTGGCACCCGGTCGTCGGGACCTGGCTGGACTTCCACGACGCCCGGGTCACGGTCGACCCCGAGGCCAGGACGTTCACCGCCCGGATCGCCCCGGCGCGGCTCGCCGCGGCCCCGGCCACCGATCCACCGGCATCGGTCACCGGCCGGTTCGCGGTGGACGCCGAACTGGTGCGCAGCGCCGCCGTCCTGGAACCCCGGTGACGTCCTGACGGACAACTTGGCGGCGGCTTGTACCGTCTTCCCGACTGAAGAGCTTCGAAGGCGCCAAGGAGACCGGTGAGCCACCCTCAGCCTCCGTTCGGGCCGCACGACCCGAACCAGCAGCCCCCGGAACCGCCGACCCAGCCGTTCCCCACCGCGCCGATGCCGCCGGTGCCGGGCAGCCCGTACGCGCCCCCGCCCGCGCCGGACAGCCCGTGGGCACAACAGCCGCCGGTCTCCGGGGCACCACAGCCGCCGATGTCGCCGGCACCGTACCCGCCGCCGGCCGCCCCGCAGCCGCCGACCACGCCGTTCCCGCCGGTCGCGGGCGCGCCGCAACCGTCGTACCCGCCGACCTCCGGGACGCCCTACCCGCCGCAGCCGCCGAGCTCCGGGACGCCGTACCCGGCGGGTGGGGCGTACCCGGCGGGTGGGGCGTACCCGCCGGCGCCCGGCCAGCCGTTCGGCGCGCCGCCGGTCAAGAAGTCCAACAAGAACGTCTGGATCATCGTCGGCATCATCGCGGCGGTCCTGTTGCTGCTCTGCTGCGGCGGCGGCATCTTCGCGATCTACAGCGGCGCCAAGAAGGCCCAGGACGCGGTCGAGAGCCTGCCCACCCCGGCGGTGTCCTACGACGCGCCCACGCGTGGGGCGGAGCCGACGCCGGAGGCCGGGCAGACCGACGGCGAGACGTTCAACATGAAGCCGGGCGACACGCTGATCATCAACGACGACGACGGCACGGTCGAGATCACCGTCAGCAACTTCCGGACCAAGGACAAGGCCTGCCAGGCGTACATGCCGGGGCCGAAGAACGGCATGTACCTGATCGCCGACGTGACCGCCGAGGTCACCAAGGGCACCGGCTCGGTCAACCCGTTCTACTTCAAATGGATCGGCGCCGACGGCAGCGAGGCGAACGGCGTGGCGGGTGCGCTCTCCGGGTGCGGCAAGCTGCTCGGCTCGGGCAACGACCTGGCGAGCGGCAGCAAGCGCACAGGCCAGCTCGTCTTCGACGTCAAGGACAAGAACGGCACCCTGGAGTACGAGCACCGGCTGGAGACGGCCGGCTCCTGGAAGCCCTGAGCCGCGATGCCCCGCACGGGGGCCGGTCCCATCCCGGGACCGGCCCCCGTCACCGTCCTCCCGCGGCACGTCCAGCCGGCCGGGAGCCAGCCTGTCGAGCACGACCGCCGTCTCGTCGGCAATCCGGCGCACCAGGGCCCGGACCAGCGCGGGTGCCGTCGATCGCGGTCACGCCGGCACCCCGGTCAGCTCGTCCACGCACCGCAGGGCCCGCGCTGTAGCCGCTGGCGTCGCCGGCAGCAGCGGCGGACGGACCGCCGGCGTCGGGATGCGTCCTCGGGCGTGCAGTACCGCCTTGATCACCGACGGGTTGGGTTCGGCGAAGAGCGCCGCCGAGAGGGTGGCGAGCCGGTGGCCGAGCGGCCGGGCGCGGGCGACGTCCTCGGCCTGCCAGGCCGCGATCAGCGCGGCGTAGTCGGCGGTGGCGACGTGCGCCGAGGCGAGGATGCCGCCGTGTCCGCCCAGGGCGAGCAACGGCGAGATGTACGCGTCCTCGCCGCCGAGCACCGCGCAGCCCGGCGGTACGTCGGCGAGGAAGGCGACGGTGTCCGCGTCGATGCCGCCGACCGCGTGCTTGATCCCCACCACCCCGGGCAGTCCGGCCAGCCGGTGCAGCACACCGGCGGAGAGCTGCTGCCCGGTGCGGTACGGGACGTGGTAGACGACCAGCGGCAGCGGGGACGCCTCGGCCAGCCGGGCGAGGTGGGCGAGCACGGCCTCCTCGCCGGGCCGCAGGAACGGTGGCACCAGGCAGAGCGCCGCCGTGACCTCGGGCCGTTCGGCGAGCGCCCGCAGCGCGTCGATGGTGTGCGCGCCGACAAGGAGGCCGGCCCGGCGCTCCCGGCAGACCGCGGCGACGGCGTCGACCACGCGACGCTGTTCGGCGTCATCGAGCGCGTGCGGCTCGCCGGTGGTGCCCAGGGCGACGAGGCCGGCGGCCCCGGCTGCCAGCACCTCGTGGGCGAGGGCCGTCAGCACGTCGACGGCGACGGCGCCTCGCTCGTCGAACGGCGTGATCAGCGGTACGTACAGTCCGGTCGGTCTCATACCTCCAGCCTGCGACCGCAGACAGTGAAGAACCAGTTCCGGTTACTCAACGGATACGTAAGCTGAGCTTATGCTCGACGTCCGCCGCCTGCGCCTGCTGCGTGACCTGGCCCGGCTCGGCACGATCGCCGCCGTCGCCGAGGCGCACACCTACACGCCGTCGGCCGTCTCCCAGCAGCTCGCCACGCTGCAACGGGAGGCCGGCGTCCAGCTGCTGGAACGCGCCGGCCGCCGGGTCAACCTCACCCCGACCGGAGAGGCGCTGGTCCGGCACACCGAGGTTGTCCTCGCCGCTCTCGAGGCGGCCGACGCCACCCTCGCTGCCGCCCGCGGCGGGCTCTCCGGCACGGTACGCATCGGCGCGTATCCGAGCGCCGTGCGTACGCTGCTGCTGCCGGCCCTGGTCGCGCTGGCCCGCGACCATCCCGCGCTCGACCTGATGGTCACCGAGCTGGACCCGGTCGCCGTGCCCGACGCGCTGCGCGACCGCCGCCTCGACGTGGCCCTCGTGCACGACTACGACATCGTGCCGGTCGAGCCGGACCCGGCGCTGGATTCGGCGCCGCTCCTCGACGAGCTGGTGTTCCTCGCCCTGCCGGCCGGAATGGACCGCGACCCGGACGGCGACCCGATGCACCCGGTGCGCGACGCGGAGTGGATCGTGGGTAGCCAGGGAACGCTGTGCCACTCGCTTGCCCTGCACGCCTGCGAGCTCGCCGGCTTCCACCCGGCCGTGCGCCACCATGCCGACGACTTCGCCGCCATGCTCGCCCTGGTGGCCGCCGGCCAGGGCGTCGGGCTGGTGCCCCAACTCGCCGTCGGGCAACCGCCCGCCGGGGTCCGCCTCGTACCCCTCGCCATCAAACGACGTACCCGGGTCGCATACCGGAGGGGCGCGGGCGGCCACCCGGCGGTGGCTGCCTGCGTCGCGGCACTGCGGGCCGTCAACCACACGTGACGAACAGGCGGCCGAGCGAGACCGGGATCACGGCTGCCGCCGGCATCGCCCGCCGGGCCGGCATCCCCCTGCTGGGCACCTGCGGCGGGATGCAGTTGGCGGTCACCGAGTTCGCCACCGAGGTGGCCGGCCTGGCGGAGGAGGAGGTGCTGGTTCCGCTGTCGTGTTCCGTCGGCGGCGACGAATGCGTGGTCAGCGCGACCAAAGGCTCTCTCTTCGCACGGGCGCTGGGAGGGGAACGGACCACGGAGCGGTACCACTGCTCGTACGGGTTGAACCCGGCGACGACGCAGCGGTTGACCGAGCACGGCCTGCGGTTCACCGGGTTCGACGAAGACCAGGTCGTACGGGTGGCGGAGCTGCCGGGACACCCGTTCTTCCTCGGCACCCTGTTCCAGCCCGAACTGGCGGACGGCGCCGAGCCGCACCCGATCATCCGGGCATGGGCCGCCGCAGCCGCGGCGCGGAGGCATGGTTAGCCGGCGAGACGGATCATGGGAGGTTGGGATGCAGGCTCGGGTACGGCCGGCGACAGCGGCCGACGCTGCGGCGTTGGCCGGCCTGCGATGGCGACGGCTGACCGAGGAAGGCAGCTACGCCGGGACGGACCGCGAGGCGTTCCTGGCGGCGTTCTCCGCCTGGATCGCCGATCATCTGTCGACCCACCGGCCGTTCCTCGCCGAAGTGGACGATGAGGCGGTCGGCATGGCCTGGCTGATGGTCGCCGACCGGGTACCCACTCCGGCGCGGCGACATCGGCGCAGCGGCGATGTCCAGTCGGTGTACGTGGTGCCTGAGCGGCGCGACGGCGGGATCGGTGCGGCGCTGCTGGAGGCCGTGCTGGCCGAGGCGGGCGGGTTGGCGCTGGAGCACGTGACCGTCCACTCGAGTGACCGGGCGGTGCCCTTCTACGAGCGCCTGGGCTTCCAGCACGACGAACGCCTGCTCGGCTGGAAGCCGTCGTAGATCGGCTCGGCCTGCCGATCGTTCCTCCCGCTGCCCGACCTGCAATCCCACGGTCGGTCAGCTCATCTGGCAATCCGGACATCACCCGGCGTCGAAGCGCCGACACAGGTGGTGGCCGATTAGCCTCTGGCAATAATTGAGGCCGCAAGCACACTGGGAGGGGTGACCTACCAGCCCCCGCAGGACCCCTGGCAACCGGTGCCGCCTCCCCCGCCGCCGCCTCCGTCGCCGTGGCAGCCGACCGCCCAGTTCGGACCGGTTCCGCCGCGCCCGACGGCGCAGACCTCGGCTGCCGGCCGGCACGAGGTGCACGGCTGGGCAACGGTTCCGGTCGGCGTCAAAGGCGCCCCTGGCAACGGTCCGAGGCGGCGCGTCACCCGTGGGCAGAAGATCGCCGGTGGCGTCCTGGGACTGGTCCTGCTCTGCTGCTGCGGCGGCGGCCTCGCCGCCATAGGCAGCTCCGGTGACGACAAGCCGGCCGCCAAGGAGTCGGCAGCAGCAGCGCGAGCGCTGGCCGAGCCCGCCGTCTCCCAGCCGGAGAGCCCCCTGCCGTCGACCGAGTCGCCGAGCGTGGCGCCCACGGCCGGGTCGCCGAGTCCCGCGGCTACGACCAGCCGGCCGAGCCCGGCGCCGAAGCCGACGCGGAGCAGCCCCAAGCCGACACCGAAGCGCACCACCAGCGCCCCGCGCACCACCAAGCCGACGACGTCGTCAACCCAGAAGGGCGTCCATCCCGGCGCTTTCTGCAAGCCAGCCGGCGCATACGGGTTTACCAGCACCGGAAAACTGATGCAGTGCAAGACGTCGGCCACGGACAGCCGGCTGCGCTGGCGTGCCGCCTGAGCTGTGCAGAGTCCGGTTTCGTTTACGGAGGCCGTTCCCGTTAGGGGGCGGCCTCTTTCGTCATTCAGACCGGGTCACCGATCGCCAGGCCGCGAACAGCCAGGCCGGATCGTCGCCCGCCACGTCGGTCAGCGGTCCGCCGTCCAGGCGCCCGGCAGCTCGATCGACCAGCCGCCGTCGAGCTTCACCCGCATCCTCTCAGTCTCTCGGCACGGCTCCGTCCGTCAAGCGGGAGAGCGCTCTGCTTACTCTTGCGGGCCATGCGCCACCTTCGAGACCTGGCCGTCCGCCTCGCCCTTGGCGAAGCGGTCGGTGACGAGCTGCCGATGGCCGCGGCGACGGCCCTGGTCGAAGGGGCCGACTCGCTAGCGTTGCGAGAGCTGGCCGGCCTGTCCAAGGGCGAGTCACGTGAGGCGGTGGACCTGTTCCGGGTGGCGATGGGGCAGCTGGGCAAGCCGGTCCCGGACGGGCGCGGAGCCCGGCTACACCGCATGCGGGAAGCGGCGGCGACCATCCTCGACGGCGCCGGCGACCCGGAGGAACTGGCCCACGAGATCTACTGGCAGGCGTGCTACTCCGGGTCGCCCGAGCTGCGCCGGGTGGGCGACCGCTTTCTGGAGCTGTACGCCGGCTGGGGCGTCACGCATGCCGACGCGGAGGCGTCGGAGGCGGCCATGCGGGCGGCGGCGGAGTCGTTCCTCCGGGCCCACCCGGCCTGAGTCGGGCCCACCGCGGCGCGCAGCCGGCTGGCATGCCACTCCGGTCGGAGCGCGAACGCAGATGCTGTCCGATCGGCCACTGCCGATTGTTTCGTCCGCAAGCACACTGGGTCGGTGACGCACCAACCCCCGCAGGACCCCGGGTACCGGCACCGGCCGGCGCCCCCGCCCTACCAGGCGCCAACCGCCCAATTCGAGGCAGTCCCGCCTGACCCGACGGCGCAGGATCCGGCTGCTGGCGGAAACGAGCAGCAGGGCTGGCTAACGGCCCCGGGTCCGACCAAGGTCGTTCCTGACAACGGGCCGAAGCGACGCGTCACTTCCGGGCAGAAGGTCGCCTTGGGCTTCCTCGGACTGGCCCTGCTCTGCTGCTGCGGTGGCGGCCTGGCCGCCATCGGCAGTCCCGATGACGACAAGCCAGCCGCGACGCCGTCCGCTTCGGCGGAGCGGGCCATGGCTGGCCCTGCTGTCTCCGACTCGCTGAGCCCCACGCCTACGACCGAGTCGCCGAGCCCGACGGCCACCACCAGGTCGCCGAGTCCCAGGGCTACGACCAGCAAGCCCAGCCCGACGCCGAAGCCGACGCGGAGCAGCCCCAAACCGGTGCCGACGCCCAGCACGTCCCGCACGACCAAGCCGACGACGCCACCAATTCAAGTCGGCGTCCGTCCCGGCGCTTTCTGCAGTCCGGAGGGCGCTTACGGGCTCACCGAAAAGGGCAGGCTGATGCGGTGCCAGAGGTCGGCCAAGGACGGCCGGCTGCACTGGAGCGCCGCTTGAGTTCACAGCAGCGGAATTTCCTCCGCGGAGGCCGCCCCCGTCCGGGCGGCCCAATCGCACCGCCGTACCCGTCAGTGGCCTCACCCTGCACCGCCAGCTCCGGGCGGCCTGGCCGGCCGGCAGCTCACCGGCCCCGCCCGCGACCGCTACGCGATCGCCCGGCATTCCAAGCAGGGATAGCGGCATCCGCGACCGGGACCGCGAAGAATGCCGGACACCGGTAGCGTGCCCATCGTGCGCGAGGAGACGGGCGGGCAGCAGGTGTCTGGGTCGGCCGGCCGGCCGCCCGGCATGGGCGAGGCGCCCGTGATCGACCTGGACGCGCCGTCCAGGCATGCGCGGCCTCCGCTTTCCCACCAGGATCCGCTATGGCACCCCTGGCGCAGTTTCCGATCGGCGCATGTCCCGCTGCCACTGGTCCTGGCGCTGCTTGCCGGCGCGGGAGCCGTGGCTGGCGTCGGCACCTACCAGTGGCAGGCGCGGCAACAGCGCTTGGCGGATGAGTCGGTTGCCGCGGTGCTGGTGCTCGGGAAGAACGAGGTGGCGGGCGGCGAGCGCGAGGGTTCACTGGTCCGGGCGGAATCATCGGTGATCGTGGTGAACCATGGCCCCTTGCCGGTGGAGGTCACCGACATCCGCGCGTCGAAGGGCGGCCTCGGCCTCTCCTCGGTCAGATCCGATGTGGTGCGGCCAGGGGCACAACCGTTCAGCGTGCGGCTGACGCTCGATTGCACGGCCAGAATGTCGAACGAACCGGTCCCGGTCGTGATATCGGTCCGCACGGAAGACGGAACGTCCCGTCAGGTCACCTCCAGGATGGCAGCCACACCCTGGCAGGTCGCCTTCGGCGGGATGTGCCCGCATCCCCCGCGCTGAGCCACTCCGCGTGACGATCACCTGTCGAGGTCAGAGTTGCCGCCCGTGTCACCGTAGACGTTCTGCACAGGCCGCTTCCGGCCATCCCGCCGCCACCGATGACGGCACCCGTGCCCGATGCCGATTCGGCCGGGCGCCACGAGCGCGGCGACGCCCGGCCGCCTTTGCGGTAACGGTCAGTGGGCGTGGTGGTAGTGGTGCACCACGGCATGGCCCTTGCCCTGCGAGATCAACCATCGGTTGATCGGAGTGGTGAGCAGGAACGCGACCAGCAGTGAGGCGGCCAGCGCGGCCCAGAACAGCAGGCTGGTCAGGCCCGCATCCATGGCGCCAGGCACGGCCACCATGAACGCGTTGTCCAGCAACTCCATGACGGCGATGGAGATCGTGTCGGCGGCCAGGGCCACCTTCAGCGCGGCACGAACGCCGACCCCGGCACGCAGCACCCCACGCATGGTCAGCCCGTAGCCGAACACGAAAGCCAAGGCGATCGACAGCACCACGGTGGCGGCGTTGTGCAGGCCCAGGCTGGTGCCGATGACCATGCCGAGCACCTCACCGATCGCGCAGCCGGTGAGGCAGTGCAGCGTCGCCGCCGCAGCCATCGCCCACGTCGCAGTCGTCTTCTCGCGCTGGCCGTGGTGAGCGTGTGGTTGCCCCGCTGCCACCGCGGGGCTTACGGCCGCCGAATCGCGTTGCTGGTGATTGTGAAGATCCATGTCCGCACCTCCCTGAGTCGACCCCACGGTACCCCTAGGGGGTATGGGCATCAAGGTGTGCGTCGCCACTCGGCCGGACTGCTGTCGTCAGGCGAGGCGCCGCAGCCGCACCTTGGGTCGCTCGTTCCGCAGATGCTGATGCTTGTGCTGGCGTACCTGCTCGTCCCAGACCTCCTGGTCGTAGTCCGGGTCCGGCGGGATCCACCGGTGCGAGCCGTCGCTGTAGTGAAACTTCTCGTCCCCGGCCCGCAGGATGCTCACCGCACCCAACCGAGAAAACGGCGATGCAGCGCGCCGGCCGACACCCAGTGCAGATCCGCGGAGGCGCGCACCAACTGCGCCCCCAGATACAGCGCCAGTGACACCGGCGCGTCCGCGTACTCCGCCCGCAGCTCCCGCCGCCGCGTCCCGCACGGCCACGGCCCGCCGCAGCCGCCGCAGGTCCAGATCGGCAACACCGGCTCGTGTGTGGTCACCGCCCACCGCCCAGGAAGCGCGCGGTCCGCGTCCGGGCCTGCCGGCTGGTCGCCCACTCCACCTGCCAGCACGGGTACGGCAGCAGCAGCGCCCACCACAACCGGCACCCCGCGCACAACCCGTCCGGCCCACGCCGGTGTACGCCGAGGATGCGCTGCTCCTGGCTCACTCGTCCGCTCCTGTCGACTCGACCGGCTCGCTCGGCCAGTGGTCGCGCCGGATCGGGATGCGGTGGCGGGCACGGCAGGGCAGGTCGGCGCCACACCGGCAGACCCGCCGCCAGCGCCGCCAGCACCAGACCGGCCGGTGCCGCCGAGCGAGAGTGAGCGCGACCGCCAGGACGTACTCCTCATATAAGACGCGCTTCATCGACTCACCAGTGCCGGCTGAGCCGAGAGCCGCCGTGCTGCCATCTCGACGTAAGCACTGGCTTCCCTCCTCGTGCCGCAGCTACCTAGAGGCGTGGATGTCCGACCACGGGGATGCGCCGAACATCCACGCCGGCGAGGACGGCCCACCAGCGCCAACCGAGGGAATCGACCTCCCCGGCAACCTCCCATAGGTACCATTGGGTAGTCAAGGGCTGACGTAGGTGGTCTACTCGTGTTGCCAACCGAGGGGAACCTAGTGCCACCGCGTTACCGCTACGAGCAGATCGCCGATGACCTCGCCGGACGCATCGCGTCAGGGGAGTTCCCGCCCGGTTCCAAGCTGCCCAGCCGGCGAGAACTGATCGAGCATTACGGGGTCACTGAGCCGGTGATCGACCGAGCCATGCAGGTCCTACGGATCAAGGGCATGACCGAAACCCTGCCAGGCGTGGGCGTCTTCGTCGCCGAGTAGCTCACCATCCCGCATCACGGGGAGGGAGCACCTACCCTCGTCCGATCCAGCTACCCAGAGCTTGGATGGTCCAGTGGCGGAACGGATGGTGCCAGGTTCGTCCGCAACGCCCTCGACTTGTACGCCCAGCTCTCCATGCGAGCCTGGGCAGGCCCCTGCACCCCACTGCTGCGCAAGATCGAAAAGGCCGTCTCCCACCACGGGAAACGGCCTTTGATCTGGGGTGGAGCTGAGGGGATTTGAACCCCTGACCCCCTCGATGCGAACGAGGTGCGCTACCGGTCTGCGCCACAGCCCCTCCGCTGGCGTACCAGCGTCGGTCCCACCCGGCTTGCACCGGGCGGGCCGGCGACAAGGCTAACAGGTCACCGGCCCCCGGTGCGAATCGCCCCACGGGACGAGGAGATCTTGGCAGGAAAAGGCCCTCAGAGGGGTCGAAACCTACCAAGATCTCCAAGCCGCCGGGGCGCGAGGGGCGAGTTAGGCCGGGGCGTATGTCAGGTTGAGCACCCCGCTCTTGAACGTCTCCTGGCTCACCAGCCGCAGCGGGTACGTCGGCGTCTCCTCGAACAGCCGCTGCCCGCGTCCCACGGCGATCGGGTGGACCAGCAGTCGCAGCTCGTCCAGCAGCCCGTTGGCCAGCAGCCAGCGGACGGTGGTGGGGCTGCCCGACATGGCGATCTCCCCGTCGGTCTGCTCCTTGATCTCCCGCAGCCGGTCGGCGACCTGCGACGAGTCGCCCGACAGCAGCGTCGAGTTCTGCCAGGTCGCCTCGGTGAGGGTGTTGGACAGCACGTACTTCGGCACCGAGTTGATGAAGTTCGCGAAGTCGGCGTCGAAGCCGTCGCCGGTGTGGTTCGGCCAGTATTCCGCCCACTCCTGGTACTGCCGGCGCCCCATCAGGAACGCCCTCGCCTGATCCATCCCACGGCTGACGGCGGCACCCATCTCGTCGTCGAAGTAGGGGAAGTGCCACTGGTCGGGCCGCTCCACGACACCGTCCAGCGAGATGAAGAAGTTCGACACGATCTTGGCCATGATGGGCGCTCCTGTGCGTCGGTGGCGGCCGGCCCTGCGCCGGCCTTCACCATCCCGTCGGACGGCCCCCGCCGGATTCGACAACCCGGTCCAAGATTTTCCGCTCCAGGTCGGGGAAGTTGCGGTGTCCCGGCCACCCGCATACCGCAACGTCCCCGAAGTTGGGCCAACCATCCGAGGTGGGGCCGAGCAGCGCCCCGAAGTTGGGCCAACCATCGCCCCGAAGTGGGGCCGAGCAGGGTCGCCGAGGTGGCGCCAGGAGGGATCAGGCGCTGTGCGAGCCGCGGCCGGCCTCGTAGGCGCGGCCCCGGAGGCCGCCCGCCCGGCGGTAGGAGACCGAGCCGCCGCTGGCCGCCGGCGGCAGGTCCGTCGGTCGGTCCAGCCCCATCGCCGTACGCCGGACAGCCTCGCGCTGGGCGGCCAGGCGCCGCTGCGCCTCCCGGCGGGCCGCGGCGCGCCTCGCCTGCTCGCGGCGTACCTCGGCCTGGCGGGCGGCCAGCCAGGCCGCCTCCCGGGCCTCCCGGCGCCGCCGTCGCTGGTCGGCCAGGGCGAGCTTCCGCAGGTGTACGACGTACGTCACGAGCAGGGTGCCGGTCACCGAGAAGCTGATCCAGAACCCGGGGCCGACCGCCACCACGCCGATCAGCTCGACGAAGTTGAGCAGCAGCAGGGCGGCCAGCACCCGGCGCCGGCGGTAGATCGCCGGGGTGTGCCGGCGGCGCTTCGGGGGGTGCCGCCGGCGGGACTTGGCCGGGGCGGGCGGCACCGACCGGAGCCGGCTCGACCGGCGCGGAGCGGGCGGCGCGGAGACCGGCTTGGTCAGACTCCCCGTGTCGGCATTCTCACTGAGGGTGACGACGAGGTGTCGGGGCGGGTGGATGGGCCGCCGCCCGGGCACGGTGCGCTGCCGCCGGCGGCGCTGGAGCACCCGCGCCGTCGACTGCGCCCGCTCCGCCACCAACCGCTCGGTGGCGTCGTACCGACGGACCAGCGCCGGCGCGAGGGCGAGCAGGCCGGCGGCGGCGAGGACGGCGAGGAGCACCGAGGTCGGCACCCTCACCCCTCCCGTCACCAGATTCGAGGCGAGCGCCACTCGACCGCACCTTGTTCCGCCGTACGTCGTTCACGACGCAGATCGTGCGAGGCCCGCCGCGCTTGCCCACAGCTTGCAGTTACTTGAGGTTACGGGCCGCCGACCGAGTTGACCGTGCGCCGCGCCGGGCGCGCCGGGTGGGACGCTTCAGCCGCGGCTGTCACGTACGCGGTGCCAGCGGACCAGCAGCCCGCCCTCGGCGGCCACTTCCTCGCTGGTCATCGCGTATCCGATGTGGTCCCGCCAGGCGCCGTCGATGTGCATGTAGCGGACGTGGTACGCCTCCTCGCGGAAGCCCAGCTTCTCCACCACCCGCCGGGACGGCCGGTTCTCCGGCCGGATGTTCACCTCGATCCGGTGCAGCCCGCCGGGCCCGAACGCGTGGTCCACGGCCAGCGCCACCGCCGTGGGGATCAGGCCGCGACCGGCCACCCGGGAGTCCACCCAGTAGCCGACGTAGCCGGAGCAGAACGCGCGGCGCACGATGCTGCCCACGTTGAGGTGGCCGACCAGCCGCTCCTGCCCGTCCTCGCGCAGGCAGACCGCGAACGGCATGCCCTCGCCGATCCGCGCCGAACGGCGCTGGTCGGCATGGACCAGGCGGAACGCGGCGGGCGAGTTCATCTCGTCCCAACTTCCCGGCAGGTGGGACTCCCACGGGGACAGCCAGGCCCGGTTGGCGCGCCGGATCTCCGACCAGGCGGCCGCGTCGGAGCGCCGGTAGGGCCGCAGCACCACCGGACCGTCCACCAGCACCGCCGGCCACCCGGGCGACCGCCGAAACAGGCTCACCGGGCTCGCCTTGCGCTCGCGACCGCGGGGCTCGCAAGCTCACTCCTCGCGCTCACCTACGGCGATCCAGCAGGAGGACGTCCACCGTGGAGCCCGCGGCGGCGGTGGTGACCCGCTCGCCGAGGACCAGCAGGCCGTTCGCCTCGGCCAGGCCGGAGAGGGTGAACGGCCCGCCGGCCAGCGGCTGGACCGTGTAGCCGCCGCCGCGCCGCTCGGCCACGTGCGCGGGACGGAACTCGCGCAGCCCACCCGGGGACGAGACCGTCTCCAGCAGGTGGGCCCGGACGCTGGGCCGGAACACCGGCTCGGCGCCGGCGAGCAGCTGGATGGCCGGGCGGGCCAGCACCTCGAAGCCGATCAGCGCCGCGCCGGGCTCACCGGGAAGACAGACCACCGGCACCTCCTCGGCGCCGACCGTACCGAATCCGAGGGCCGTTCCGGGATAGAGGGCCACCTCTGTGAAGGTCACCGGTCCGGCGCGGCCGCCCTCGCGGCGGGACATGATCCGGCGGACCATGTCGCCGGGGCCGGTGCCGGTGCCGCCGGTGGTGATGATCAGGTCGGCCCGCAGGGTCTGGTCCTCCAGCAGGCCGCGCAGCCCCTCCGGGTCGTCGTCGCAGATCCCCACCCGGTACGCGAGCGCGCCCGCCTCGGCCGCGGCGGCGGTCAGCGCGTGCGAGTTGGTGTCCACCACCTGGCCGGGCTGGCTGCCCCGGCCGACGTCGACCAGTTCGTCGCCGGTGGCTACGATGACCACCCGCGGGCTGGGTCGGACCACCACGTGCCCGATGCCGGTGGCGGCGCAGACGGCGACCAGGGCCGGCGAGACGTACGTGCCGGCGCGGGCGAGCAGGGTGCCGGCAGGCAGTTCCTCACCGGCGCGGCGGACGCCGTACCCGCGCTTGGGGGCGCGGAAGATCTCCACGGCGGCCATGCCCTGGTCGGTCCACTCCACCGGGACCACCACGTCGGCGCCGATGGGCAGCGGCGCACCGGCCGCCACCGAGAAACACGAGCCGGGGGTCAGCCGGACCGGCCGCCAGCTCGCCGCGCCCAGGTCGCCGACCACGTTCAGCCGGATGCTGCGCCCACCACGCGTACCGGAGGGGGCCGGGACGTAGCCCGGCCCCCGGCTTCCTCCGGAGATGTCCTCCCAGCGCGCGGCGTACCCGTCCACCGCCGCCTGGTCGAAGGCGGGGAACGAGTGCGGCGCGACGACATCCTCGGCGAGGACGTTGCCGTAGGCCTGGGTGAGGTCGAGGTCGAGCGGAGGCAGCGCGCGTAACCTGCGCAGCACGCTGCCCAGGTAGTCGGCGAGCGGCGTCAGCTCGTTCGCGGCCGCCTCGGCGTCGGCCGTCGCGGTCATGTATTGGGACCGCCCGACGCGTTGCGCACGCCCTCCAGGATCGCCGCAGTGACCGTCTGGTCGCCCTGGTTGACGAACTCGGCCAGCCACTTGCGGAACTCGGCGCCCAGGTCCTCCCGCTCGGCGGCGATCTGGACGACGGTCTGGAGATAGCCGAGCGGCATGCCGGTGTCGTAGCGGGTGCCCCGGTAGACGATGGCGTGCACCGGCACCCCCTCGTTGCGCAGGATCTCCATGGCGTCGGTCAGCTGGATCTCGCCGCCGCTGCCCGGCTCGGTACGCCGGATCGCGTCGAAGATCCGCCCCGGGAGCACGTACCGGCCGAGGACGGCGAGGTTGCTCGGCGCGTCCTCCGGCTTGGGCTTCTCCACCATGCCGGTGACCCTGACGATGTCGGCGATGTCGTTGTACTCCGGCTCGGCCGGCTCGACCGAGGCGATGCCGTACCGCTTGGTCTCGGCCGGGTCGACCTCGAAGAACGCCAGCACGATGCCGCCGGTGCGGGCCTGAAGCTCCAGCATGGCCGGCAGCAGCGGCTCGTCCATCTTGACGAACTCGTCGCCGAGCAGCACCGCGAAGGGCTGGTCGCCGACGTGGGACTCGGCGTACCCGACGGCGTGACCGAGGCCGAGCTGCTCGGGCTGCCGGCAGGTGTAGATCTCGGCCAGGTCCTCGGTGCGCTTGACAGCGGCCAGCAGCTCGGGCTTGTTCGCCAGCCGCTCCTCCAGGTCGGGCCGGCGGTCGAAGTGGTCCACCATGGCGGTCTTGCCGCGCCCGGTGATCAGCAGCACGTCGTTGAGCCCGGCCTGGGTGGCCTCCTCGACGATGTACTGCAACACCGGCCGGTCCACGACCGGCAGCAGTTCCTTCGGGACCGCCTTGGTGGCCGGCAGGAACCGGGTGGCCAGGCCGGCCGCCGGGATCACGGCCTTGACCGCACGGGGGCGACCGGTCGCGGCGGCCGCTGAGGGGTTCGCTGAGTGCTCCGACATGTCGCGAGACTATCGGCCACGGCTCTGCCGCGGCGGGTGAGGACCGGAAGACGCGCCGCCCTGCCCTCCGCCGGAGGTGTCGGGGGTGCCGGCCCGGGGCAGTCCGTCGGGCGGGCTGACCGCGGCGACCACCACGGGGATCTCCCGGGTGGGTGGCGGGTCGGGCGGCTGGGCCAGCCGGTAGCCGTCCCGGCCTGCCGCCTTGGCCGCGTAGAGGGCGTCGTCGGCGGCGTCGAGCACCTGCTGCCCGCCGGCGGCGTGGTCGGGGTAGACGGCGATGCCGATGGAGACGGTCACCGCCACCCGGACCGGCTCGCCGCCGTGCCCGTCCACCGGCACCGGCTGGTCCCGGACCACCGCGCCGAGCCGCTCGGCGACGATGGTCGCGCCCCGGGCGTCCGTCTCCGGCAGCAGCACCACGAACTCCTCGCCGCCCTGCCGGAACGCCAGGTCCACCTCGCGGATCTCGCCGCGTACCCGGCGGGCGAACTCCACCAGGACGGCGTCCCCGGCGGCGTGCCCCCAGGTGTCGTTGACGTCCTTGAACCGGTCCAGGTCGAGCGCGAGGACGCTGAGCATCCGGCCGAACCGGTTGGCCCGTTCCACCTCCCGCCGGATCGACTCGCGCAGGTAGCGGTAGTTCCACAACCCGGTGAGCGGGTCGGTCAGGGAGAGCCGCTGGGTCTCCTCGTGCACCCGGACGTTCTCCACCGCCACCGCCGCGTGGGCCGCGAAGGTCCGCAGGGTGACCAGATCGTCGTCGGCAAACTCCTCCGCCCCCAGCCGGTCGTAGAGGGCCAGCACGCCGAGCGCGCCGGAACCCGCCGGAGCCGCGTCGTCGTCGGCCGGCGGATGCCCGGGCCGGTCCGGGTCGCCGCGCCCGGCCAGCTCCGCCGCCCCGGGCGCGGCGAAGGGCACCGCGATGTACGTCTCGCAGCTCGGTTCCCCGGTCGGCGGGTCCGCCGGCTCCCACCGGCCGCACAGCGGCTCCCCGGTCGCCGCCACCGTGCCGACCACCCCCGTGCCGGCCGGCACCCGCAGCGTCGCCGGGTCGGACCCGTCGTCGCCGGGCCGGCGCCCGTCCAGCCCCTCGACGCACTGGCCGACGAGCACGCCGTCGCCGTCGAGCAGCAGCACCGCACCGGCCCGGGCGCCGGTCGCGGCGATCGCGCTGTGCAGGATCACCCGCAGGATGCGTTGCAGGTCATGGGTGCTGGCCAGGGTGTCGCCGAGCACCGCCAGGTGCCCGCGCAACTGGTCCCGGCTGCTGGTCAGGGCAGCCACGTAGCTGCCGGTCTCCCGGGTCATCCGGTTGAACGCGCCGGCCAGCCGCCCGATCTCGTCCCGGCTGCGTACCGGCACCCGGGCGGTCAGGTCGCCGTGCGCCACCCGGTCCACCGCGCCGGCCAACTCCATCAGGGGCCGCGTGGTCACCCGGGCCAGCCGCCAGGCGGCCAGCACGGCCAGCAGGGCGGCCAGCACCACCGCGCCGACCAGGGCGACGTGCAGGCCCGGCGGGCGCTCCGCGGGCACCGAGAGCACCAGCGGCAGCGGCTGCCCCGGGGACGGGCCGACCCGGCGCACGTACCGCCCGTCGACGGTCTCCGTGACCCGGTCCCCGTCGAGAGTGCGGGCGGCGGCGAGCACCGCGGCGCGTACCTCCCGGGTCTCGGTGGTGAGGGTGACCGGGTCGGTGCCGGCGGGATCGTCGAGGAGGGTGACCGCCACCCCGGTCACCGCGGCGAGCCGCGCGACGAAGGCCGGGTCGACGGGCTGCGCGGCGGTGACCGTGCCCAGGTCGGCGCCGGCCGGGTCACGGAGCTGGACCTCGGCGGCGAGGGCGCGGACCGGGCCGGCGGCGGGCGGCTCGCTGGAGCACTCCTGCCAGGGCCGCGCCGGGCCGCCGGGGGTGGCGTAGCTGGTCATGCCGGCGCTGTCGATGGTCAGCACGGCGGCGGCCAGGCCGCGGCCCACCACCTGGTCGGCCGCGCGGTGGCGGGCGGCGGGGTCGGTGACCAGCGCGACCGCGTCGGCCGCGGCGCGCAACTGCTGGCAGAGGGCGTCCACCGAGGTACGCACCCCGGCGGCGGCCAGGCCCAGCCGCTCGGCGGCGCGGCTGTCATCGACCGCTGCCATCGTGGCCCCGACGAAGAAGGCGCCGAGCAGGACGGGGCCGAGCACCACCGCGAGGAAGGCCGCCGTCAACCGCCCGCGTAGCGTCAAGCATCCTCCCGGAAGTTCTGCGCCCCTTGCTGCGATGCTGACACAGAGCGACGGGGAGACAAGCGTTGCGTCAGGAGTGTTGCGTGCCGGAATTTTCGGATGAAGTGGATGCGACGCATGCTGCGAAGCGGGAGTTGCGGGTCACCCTGCTCGCCCACCGCCGGTCGCTGCCGGCGCCGGCTCGGGCGGCAGCGGCGGCGCGCGTCCAGGCCGAGCTGACCTCCCTGGTACGCCGGCTCCGCCCGGCCCGGATGACCGCCTACGTGCCGGTCGGCTCGGAGCCGGGCGGGAGCGATCTGCCGGCGGTGCTGCGCGCGGCGCTGCCGCCCGAGGCGGAGCTGCTGCTCCCGGTGCTCCGCGACGACCTGGACCTGGACTGGGCCAGCTACACCGACCCAGGGTCGCTGCGGGCCGCCGGGCGGGGCCTGCGGGAGCCGGCCGGGCCCCGCCGCGGCCCGGACGCGGTGGCCGAGGCCGCTCTGGTGATCGTCCCGGCCCTGGCGGTGGACCGCCGGGGGATCCGGCTGGGCCGGGGCGGCGGCTCGTACGACCGGGCGCTCGCCCGGGTGCCGGCGGACACCCTGACCGTGGCGCTGCTGCACGACGGTGAGCTGGTCGAGGCGCTGCCCGCGCAGCCGCACGACCGACCGGTCCGCGCCGTGATCACCCCCACCGACGGCCTGCGTACCCTGGCCCGGGCGACGGTTGTCTGACGGCACACTTCCGCTGGACGAATCCTCGCCGATGACGCACCATTGGCACTCGGAAGCGTCGAGTGCCAACCGACCGTGCCAAGATCCGGAGGAGAACGTGCCCACGTACCAGTACGCCTGCACCGCGTGCGGCCACCAGCTCGAGGCGGTGCAGTCCTTCTCTGACGAGCCGCTGACCGAGTGCCCGGCGTGTGAGGGGCAGCTGCGCAAGCTCTTCAACTCGGTCGGCATCGTGTTCAAGGGCTCCGGCTTCTACCGCACCGACTCGCGCTCGTCGGGTTCCGACACCGGCACGAGCAGCACGAGCAAGCCGGCCACGTCCGAGTCGTCGTCCAGCAGCTCGACCAGCTCGTCGAGCACGTCGAACGGCTCGAGCACCGGCTCGTCGGCCAAGACCCCGGCCGCGAGCACCTCTTCTTCCTCCTCCTGACCCGAGGCGCCCTCCTGTGGGGCGCTGCGGGGCCCAAGATCCGCAAATTCCCCGAAAGAGTGGCTGTTCCTGCGGGAATGGCCACTCTTTCGTGACTGAGGCGCCGGGGTGGGTGGTGGCTCGGCCGGGCGCTAGCAGAGCCGGGCGAGGTTTGGGGGTTATCCACAGGCGGGTGGGTTTTCCACAGGGCGGCCTGCGAAGACGGCCGCTGCGCACGTCGGGCTCCTAGCCTGCTGGCATCTGATCGGGTGTCGTGCGGGTGGGAGGGCGCGGGTGGCGGCGGGCGAGGGATCACTGCAGCCGGTGCGCTGGCGCGGGCTGCCGCGCGGCCGGACCCTGCTCCGGGTGGCGCTGGTCGCGGTGCTGCTCGGCCTGGCCGCCGCGGTCCTCCAGACACCCGCCGGCTGTCCGCCCGGCACCGCCCCGGCCGGCCCCACCCCGGCCGCGAGTCCCGCAAGCCCTGCCGCAAGGCCGCCGAGCGTCGCGCTGCCCCTGCCCAGCGGGTCGGTCGGCGTACCGGTCCGGCTGGCCGAGCCGGCCGCCCTCGCCGTGCTCCGCCCGGGTGCCCGGGTGGACCTGCTGGTCGTACCAGCCGATGGGGCCGGCGGGGAGGCGACCCTCCTCGCGCCGCGGGCGCTGGTGCTCGACGTGGTCGGCGCCGGTTCGGTCGACGGCTCCTCCGCGCTCTACCTGGCGCTCCGGCCGGAGCAGGCGCAGCAGGCCGTCGGCGTGCCCGAGGGCAGCCGCTTCGCGGTGGTGGTACGCGGATGACCGGTCGGCAACCCGTGGCGGACGTCACGGCGCCGGTCCTCGAAGAGGCCGGTCAGCCCCAGTGCGGCGGGCGCTCGGCCAGCAGCCAGTCGTCGTTGCCGCTGGGCCGCTCGCCCCAGCCACGGTCCGTGTCGTCGGTGGTCTGCTCGGGCAGCACCACGAAGTCGTCGCTGAGGTCGACCACGCGGTCGTCGTCGCCGCGTGCGCCACGCATCCCGGGATCCTCCACGAGCAGCAAGGATACCGGCGAAAACGGCACGGCTCGACCGGCCCGCGCACCACCCGGGCGTGGCTCGCCCGTCGCGTCCGGCGGGCCGAGCGGCCGGGGCGTTGGTAGCGTCGGACGGCGTGACGACGTCGAGCGGTGGCAGCCCCGAGGACGAGTTCTGGCGACGCCCGACACCGGACCAAACAGTTGGCGAGGTCAACGGCGGTCCGTCCGGCGAGCCGGCGTCGAGTTTCGGGCCGTCCGCCGGGGCGGGCACCCCCGAGTTGACCGACGCGGGCGAGGCCGATCATCCCCGCTCCGACACACCGCCACCTGGCGATCCCTGGTCCGGCCCGAGCCAGGACGGCAGTCCCCTCCCTGGGGCGAGCCAGGGCGAAAGTCCCCGGTCCGGCACGAGCCAGGACGGGAGTCCGTGGTCCGGCCCGAGCTCCGACGACAGTCGGCGGTCCGGCGCGAGCCCGAACGACAGTCCCTGGTCCGGCGCGTCGGCAAGTCCGTGGTCCAGGCCGGCCGCGACCGGCGAAACAGGCCCGGCGCCGGCCGGCAGCAGCGGCCAGCCCGGTGCGGGTGGCTGGCCCGCGAGCAACGCGCCGGCCGGCGGTTACCCGGGGCCGCCGCCGACCACGCCACCCCCGCCCGGCTGGCGACCCCCGGTGCACGTGCAGCCCGCGCCGCCCCGGCGGCTGCCTCCCCAGGACATGGCCGCCATGGATCAGGGGGAGCAGCAGGCCCAGCGATTCACCTACGGCATCGGGACGATCGCCGGGGTCGTGCTGGTGATCCTCATGTGCCTGCTCTGCTCGCGGGTGATCTTCTGACCCGGCCGTCCGGTGTCAGACCTGGCCGCTCCACACCAGTTGGGCACCGCTGTCGCCGGTCAGATAGACGTAGACCAGCGCGAACACGGACAGCACGATCACGACACCGGTCACCGGCCAGCTGAGCCAGGAAGGCAGCCGGGCCGCCCAGGGGGTGTTCCAGGTCACTGCCAACAGCACCAGGGCCGCCACCGCGAGGCCCAGGGTGAACCAGAGCAGGGTGTCGCCGTACTCGGAATGCTCGTGGATCTTCTGGAGGAATTCGCCACCCACGCCCCTCTTCCGCTGGACTTCCTCGAACGCCTCGCCCGATTCGGTGGCGAGGAAGGTCGCGATCGGGGCCACCACGGCGAGGACCGCGACCGCCCACCCGAAGCGGGACCGCCACCGGGGCAACAGCCCGTAGGCGGAGGCCAGCAGCGCCAACAGCGGGACGAACACCACGACGGCGTGCACGATCAGGACGTGGCCCGGCAGACCGTTGATTTCCTTGAACACCGACACCTCCGGCAATGGATGCGGCTTCCGCGGCAGCCAGCGTACGTCGATCAAATGCGCGTGACGGAGCTGACGAACCGGTACACGCGCAACCCGTCCGACCGGTTCATCCACCCCGGCGGCGTCCCCGCCCGGCCTGTGGTCGCGGCCACCCCCTACCAGACTTCACTTGTCGGCCGTCGGGGCCCGTGCTGTCATTGCTGCATGTCCAGCGGTGAGGAGCTGCTCCGGTCGAAGGGCCTGCGGGTCACCCGACCGCGGCTCGCCGTGCTGGAGGTGCTCGCCGCCGGCGGTCACCTGGAGGTCGACGAGATCACCCGTCGGGTCCGCGAGCGGCTCGACTCGGTGTCCACCCAGGCCGTCTACGACGTGCTCGGCGCGCTCTCCCGCGCGGGGCTCTCCCGGCGGATCGAGCCGGCCGGCAGCCCGGCCCGGTACGAGGCCCGCGCCGGCGACAACCACCACCACGTGGTGTGCCGGGGCTGCGGCGAGATCGCCGACGTCGACTGCGCGACCGGCCTCGCACCCTGCCTGGACCCGAGCCCCGCGCACGGCTTCGAGGTGGACGAGGCGGAAGTGACCTTCTGGGGGCTCTGCCCCGCCTGCCAGGGCCGCCGCTCCGCCGACGACTGACAGAGACGCACCCTCGTCGGGCCGCCGTCCCTGCTGCTCGGCGACTGCGGCCCGGGACCGCGAGGGTGGCCCGGAGCGTGGCACTCTTGGGCGGTGGACTCGGATGACCTCGGCCTCTTCGGTCCCGGATCGGTCACGTGGAAGGTGCACGAGGAGCCGGTCCTGATCGTCGCCGGCCTGCGCTCGCTCTACCTCCAGGCGCTGCACCCCCGGGCGATGGCCGGGGTCGCCCAGAACAGCAACTACCGCACCGACGCGTGGGGCCGGCTGGTGCGTACCGCCACCTACGTGGCGACGACGATCTACGGCACCACCGCCGAGGCGGAGGCCGCCGGCCGGCGGCTGCGTACGCTGCACGCCCGGATGCGAGCCACCGACCCGTTCACCGGGGAGGAGTTCCGGATCGACGACCCGGAACTGCTGCGCTGGGTGCATGTCACCGAGGTCGAGTCGTTCGTCAGCACCGCCCGGCGAGCCGGGCTCGCCCTGACCGACGACGAGATCGACGGCTACTACACCGAGCAGCGCCGGGCGGCGGCCCTGGTCGGGCTGGACCCGGCCGACGTGCCGGGCACCGCCGCCGAGGTGGCCGACTACTACCGACGGATCCGTGCCGATCTGCGGATGACCAGGGAGGCGGCGGAGACGGCCCTCTTCCTGACCGCTCCGCCGATCCCGTGGAAGCTCAGCCTGCCGGTGAAGCTCGGCCTGCATCTCGGCCCGGCGCGCTGGGCGTACCTGGGGATCGCCGGCACCGCGATGGCGCTGCTGCCGGCGTGGGCCCGCCGGCTGTACGGCGGCCTGGGCCTGCCCACCACCGCACTCTCGGCGGATCTCAGCGTCCGCGCGCTGCGGCTCGCCCTGGCGGCACTGCCGCGCCGCTACCGGGTGGGGCCGTTGCAGCAGGCCGCGAAGGACCGCGCCGCCCGCCTCGGCCTCGCCGCCTAGTTGTCCTGACCGGGGACGTTGGTCGAGAACGGCGTCGCGCTCGGCCGGCGCCTCGACGGCGGGTCCTCGCAGGCGTTCGCCAGGTGATCTCCATCGTCGGCAACGGCGACGAAGCTGCGGGATCGAGACTCACGAGGCCAACCGCTCACCTTCGTAGCGACCTGATCTTGCGAGCTCGACCCCGCCGTCTGACTGGTTGATCTCCGACCACACCGCATCGAGGGAAAGGCCGAGGACGTCGGCGATCGCAGCGATGGTGGAGAAGGCAGGGGTGGCTACGCGACCGGACTCGATCTTCCGAAGAGTCTCCGGCGAGACACCCGCGTCCAGCGCGGTGCCGAGCATCGAACGCTCCCCCCTGGCTCGACGCAGGAGGGCGCCGAGGCGCTGTCCGCGTTCGACCTCCGCGGGAGTGAGCGGCAACCTGACCATGGCCCGATTCTAGTACCGGGATAATATGGCCGGGATACTTATTGGTTGCACGAGTAAGGGCGCCGCATGATCGAGATCCTGAACCCCACCGAACTGCCCCGAGCCAGGGAGGCAGGCGCCCTGGTCGCCGACATCTTGCAGACGCTGAGGAGTCGCTGTGAGGTAGGCACGAACCTCCGGGACATCAACCGGTGGGCCCAGGCCATGATCACCGAGGCCGGAGCGCAGTCCTGTTACGTCGACTACGAGCCGTCCTTCGGACGTGGGCCGTTCGGCCACTACATCTGCACGTCAGTCAACGACGCCGTGCTCCACGGACTGCCGTACGACTACCCGCTTACCGACGGCGACCTGCTGACGCTCGACCTCGCCGTCTGCAAACGCGGAGTTGTCGCTGACTCCGCCATCAGCTTCATCGTGGGCGACTCGAACCCCCCGGAAAGCGTTGCGATGATCAGCGCGACCGAACGCGCATTGAGCGCCGGGATTGCCGCGGCCGGACCAGGGGCCCACATCGGTGACATCTCCCATGCCATCGGCTCGGTCCTCAGCGAGGCGGGATATTCGATCAACAACGAATTCGGCGGTCATGGCGTTGGATCGACGATGCACCAGGACCCGCACGTCCCGAACACGGGGCGGCCCGGTCGCGGATACCGGCTGCGCCCTGGGCTGTTGCTGGCATTGGAGCCCTGGGTCATGGCGGACACCGCCGAGCTCGTCACCGATGCCGATGGCTGGACGCTCCGAAGCGCGACAGGCTGCCGGACAGCGCACAGTGAGCACACGATCGCTATCACCAACGACGGAGCCGAAGTTCTCACCTTGCCGAAGCAGGCGCACCCGTGAGGTGACGGCCATCCGCGTCCCCCGCTCCCAGCAGTTCACCCATCGTCGCTGGAGTGGCGGTCCATGGCCGCCCAGGGGTCCTTGCCCGGGGTCTGCGCGCCGGCTGGGCAGGTGCGCCGGTAGTCGCACCAGCCGCAGCGGGGCCCCGGGGTGGCCGGGAACTCCTCGTCGGCGTCGGCGCCGTCGGCGACCGCCCGCTCGGCGGCCATGATGTCCCGGGCGGTCTCCTCGGCCCGGGACAGCTGCCGCTGCAGCGACTCGGGCGTGTGCTCGTGCGCGGCGACCGTACCGGTGGGCAGGTGGTGCAGCTCGACCCGGTGGCACGGCCGGCGGAACACCCGCTCGGCCGCGTACGCGTAGAGGGCCAGGGCCTGGGAGCCGCGAGCGTCGTCGGCGTCCAGCCCGGCGCGGCCGGTCTTGTAGTCGACGATGACCAGCTCGGGTCGCCCGTCGGGGCCGGGACGCGAGTCGATCCGGTCGGCGCGGCCGTTGAGCGCGAGCACGGCGGTCTTCACGGCGACGACCCGCTCCACCCCGACGGGCTCGTCAGCCGGGTCGAGGCCGGCGACGTACGACTCCAGCCAGGCCAGCGCCCGGCGGAAGGCGTCCCGCTCCTGCTCCTCGTCGCGGTAGCCCTCGCGCACCCAGGTGCCCTTCAGCAGGGTGGCCAGCACCTCGGGGCGGCGGCGGTCCGGCGCGAGTGCGTACCAGTTCTTCAGGGCGGTGTGGACGCTGGCGCCCAGCGAGTTGTGCGCCCACGGCGGGCCCTTGGGCGGCGCGGGCCGGTCGACGTACGCGTAGCGGTAGCGCCGGGGACAGTCCACATACGCCCCGAGCTTGCTGGGGGTGCAGACGAAGAGCCGCTCCGGCATGCCCTCGAAGCCGAGCTGCTCGGCCTGCTCGGCGCGGGGCCGGGGCGGGTGGCCACCGGTCGGTCGTCCGGTCGGGGAGGTTCGTCGCACGCCTGCGATCCTGCCATCCCGGTACGACAGCCCGCCGCCGGCGGGCCGGCGACGCAGCCGGCAGCAAGGCGCCCGGGGTCAGCCCGTGGTGATGAAGTGGGTCACGAACGCGGCGATCGCGTCGGCGATGAGCTGCACCGCGATGGCGGCCAGCAGCAGGCCGGCGATCCGGGTGAGCACCTCGATGCCACCCGGCCGCAGGATCTTGACGATCACGCCGGAGAAGCGCAGCGCCAGCCAGACCGTGACCATCACCGCGACGATCGCGAGGGCGATCGCGAGGTAGTCGGTGGGCCCGCCGGCCCGCTGCACGAAGAGCATGGTGGCGACGATGGCGCCCGGTCCGGCCAGCAGCGGGGTGCCCAGCGGAACCAGGGCGATATTGGACGTGGCCGGCTGGCTCGGGTCGTCGGCCTTGCCGGTCAGCAGCTCCAACGCGACCAGCACCAGCAGCAGCCCGCCGGCGGCCTGCAACGCCGGCAGGGAGACGTGCAGGTAGGCCAGGAGTGTCTGCCCGGCCACGGCGAACACCACGATCACCCCGAGCGCCAGCGCCACGGCCTGCCAGGCGGCCCGGTTCCGGTCCCGGGCGGCGAGCGGGCCGGTGAGCGCCAGGAAAATCGGCAACATGCCGGGCGGGTCGACGATCACCAGCAGGGTCACGAAGACCTCGCCGAAGAGCTTGAGATCCACGCGGACACGGTAGCCGCGCCGCCCGGCGGCTTCAGCCTGAAGGGATCGGGGTCACTCCGGTGGCAGCGGCCACGATCCGCTCGTAGGCCTCGGGATCGGTGGTGTGCGCGCCGAGCCGGACCGTCTTGTGCGTCCCGTGGAAGTCCGACGACCCGGTGATCAGCAGTCCCAGCTCGGCGGCGAGCCCGCGGACGTGGGCGCGCTCGGCCGGCGTGTGGTCCTCGTGGTCGGCCTCCAGGCCGGCCAGCCCGGCCGCGGCCAGCTCCGCGACCAGCTCGTCCGGCACGACCCGGCCGCGCCGGCTGGCCCGGGGGTGGGCGAAGACCGGCACCCCGCCGGCCGCCCGGACCAGCGCCACCGCCCGGAACACGTCGATGTCCTCCTTGGGCAGCCGGTACCGCTCCCCCAACCAGTCCGGCCCGAACGCCTCGCTGGTGGTGGCGACCAGCCCGGCCCGGATCAGCGCCTGGGCGATGTGCGGGCGGCCGACGGCCCCGCCGGCCGCGCCGGCCAGGACCTCCCGCCAGCTCACGTTGATCCCGTCGGCCTGCAGCAGCCGGACGATCCGCTCGCCGCGCTCCTCCCGGGCGCGCCGGACCCGAGCCAGCTCCGCGACCAGTTCCGGCTCCGCCGGGTCGAAGAGATACGCGAGCAGGTGCAGCGGGAGCGCCGGCTCGACGCCGTGCCAGCGGCAGGAGACCTCCGCGCCCCGGACCAGGGTGAGCCCGGACGGCAGCGCGCGAGCCGCGGCGTCCCAGCCGGCCGTGGTGTCGTGGTCGGTGATCGCCACGACGTCGAGACCGGCCTCGGCGGCGGCCCGGACCAGCTCGGCGGGGCTGAGGGTGCCGTCGCTGGCGGTGGAGTGCGCGTGCAGGTCGATCCGGGCGGCCGAGGTCACCCCGCCGACGCTACCGCCCGACCACGCCGCCCGCCGCCGCGGCGGTGCGCCGGTCAGGAGCGGGTGTCGGCCACCACCACCGGGCGCTCGCCCGCGGCGACCCCGTCGACCGGCAACCCGGTGGGGCGCTCGCCGGCCAGCACCCGGTCCGGGCGTACCCGGACCAGTTGGCCGGCGGCGTCGACGTGCAGGGCCACCCCGGCACGGCTCCACGCCACCGCACCGGCCACCGCCGGCCCGGCCGGGCGGGCCGACATGGTCGCGCCCAGGGTGTTCAGGTCGACCAGGAGGGCGTTCTTCCGCGCGCCGTTCACCAGCAGCCACCGCCCGTCGGCGGAGACCCCGCCGAGGCCGTCGGTGGCGAGTGCCGGCCCGCAGCCGGTGCGGACGGTGCTGAGGGGGCGGGCCGGGTCGAGCAGGGCCAGGCAGGGGCGTCGGGGCGTACCGGCGGAGACCTGCCCGACCACCCGGCCGTCGGGCAGCGCGCCGTAGACGTTCAGCACGTCCCGGTTCGCGGTGCCCGGCACGCCGCCCGCCGCCCGGCGCCAGACGTTGAATCCGCCCGTGCCGGGCTGCCGGATCAGGACCGCGTCGCCGGCGAAGCCGACCGGCACCGCCCCGTCCGGGGCCGCGGCCCCGGTGGTCGCGACGAGTTGGCCACCGACCAGGCCGGCGGCGCGGAGTTCGGCGCCGTCGCGCCAGGCCACCTGCCGCCCGTCCACCGCGACCGCGACGGCGTCCGCGCCGGCCAGCAGCACCTGCGGCGGGCTGCCGTTGGGCGGCACCCACCAGAGGGTACGGCCGGCCGCGGTGGCCGCCGAGGTGATCAGCCAGCCGCCGTAGTCGGGGACGCGTTGCGCCCGTTCGATCGGGCCCATGCCGGTCAGCTCGCGGCGCTCGCCCCCGCTGGTGTGCAGCCAGGAGCCGATGAGCAGGTCCAGTTCGGCGCGGACCGGATCCGGCGGGGCCGGCGCGGCGGTGGACGCGGTGGAAAGCGGGGAGGGCGTGAAGCCGCGCGGGTCGCCGAGCACCACGGTGGGGGTGGTCCCCTGGCCGGCCGGCCCGCCGAGCTGGGCCATGCCGGTGGTGACCAGCACCGTGGCCATCCCGGCCAGGGCGAGGCCGGTCAGCGCGCGGCGCCGGCCGGTCCGGCGGGCCCGCCGGATGGCCAACCCGGCCGGATCGGCGGCGAGCGGGCGCGGCGTCTCGGCGCGACGGGTGAACGTCTCCCGCAGCGCCCGCTCCAGCTCGTCCTCGCTCACGGGGAATGAACGCTCCAGGCCGCCCGTCCGGTTGTCGCAGGAGTTCGGCGTACTGCTCATGACTTTTCCTCGCCGCGCTGGGCAGCGCCGTGCGGCGCCACCGCGCTGCGCCTGATGGATCGCTCGCTCATCGGGTCTCCATCGGGACGGTGGCGGCACGGCGGACGGCGGCCGGGCCGCCGGTGAGCGGGGTCGGCCGGACCACCGGCGGGCGGCTGGCCGCCGGTGGTTCGACCGGCGGCGACGGCTGCACCGGCGCGGCGGCGGTACGCGGCGCGGGCCGGGCCGGTGCGGCCTCCGCCGGCTCGGCGGGCAGGCCCAGGGCCGCCTCGGAGCCCAGCCGGCGGCGCAGGGTGTTCAACGCGCGGGAGGTCTGGCTCTTCACGGTGCCCGGCGAGATCTCCAGCAGTGCGGCGGTCTGCGCCTCGGACATGTCCTCGTAGAAGCGCAGCACCAGCACGGCCCGCTGCCGGGCCGGCAGCGCCTGGAGGTGCCGCCAGAGCGCGTCCCGGTCGAGCTGCTGCTCGATCTCGTCGACCCCGGCCCGTTCGGGCAGCACCTCGGTCGGGCGCTCACCGTGCCACCGGCGCCGCCACCAGCTCGTCGAGGTGTTGACCATGACCCGGCGGGCGTACGGCTCGATGGCCTCGATCCCGCCGAGCCGCTTCCAGGCCAGGTACGTCTTGGTCAGCGCGGTCTGGAGCAGGTCCTCGGCCGTCGCCCAGTCCCCGGTCAGCAGGTACGCGGTGCGCAGCAGAGCGCCGGAGCGGGCCGCGACGAACTCGCGGAACTCCTCCTCCAGCGGGTCCCTGCTCGCCACGCTCACCTCCGCGCCCCCGTCCTGCCTGGCAGGTTGCCACGTGTCGGGGTGCCGGGTCGACGGCAAATGGTGTGCAGTTCATCCGATGTTCGGACGAAAAGTTTCAGGCGCCGTCGTCGGCCTTGGCCTCGTCCGCCTCCTTGCCCAACCGGGCCTCGACGGCCTGCGGCTCGTACATCTCCTCGACGACGCGCAGGTAGAGCTCGTTCGGGTTGGGCAGGCTCTTGATCTCACGGAGCGCCTGCTCCTGACCGGCCGACTCCAGCACGAAGGTGCCGTAGTTGAGCGCCCGGCCGGCCGGGGACTGCTCGTACTTCATGTCGGTCACCCGGACCAGCGGCATCATGGCCACCCGCCGGGTGACGATGCCGTCCACCACCATCACCCGTTTGTTGGTCAGGATGAAGCGGTTGTACCACCATTCGGCGACCTGCCAGGCGACCCAGCCGATCACGAGGAACCAGAGCAGCACGGCGACGGTGGTCAGCGCGCCGGTCTGCCGCCCGGCGAGGAAGCCGGAGAGGTAGCCGAGGATGAAGGTGGCCAGGATGCCGATGATCAGCGGCTTGGCGATGTAGACCCAGTGCCGCTTCCACTCGCCCCGGAACCGCTCGGTGGGGAACAGGTAGCGCGCGGCCAGCGGGCTCGGCTCGTCCTCCAGCGGCAGCACCCGGCGGGGTGCCCCGCCGGAGGCGTCGCCCCGCAGGCCGGCCAGCTCCTCCTCGCTGATCGGGGGCGGCTGGTAGCCACCCTCGGGGTCGCGGATCCAGGCGCGGCCGGAGCGGCCTTCGCCGGCGTAGCCGGGGCCGTCACCGAAGGCGGCGTCCTCCGAAAGGGAGGGACCCTCGCCGTAGCCGGCCCCTGCGGCGAAGCCGGGACCGTCGTCGGGGTCGATTCGGGGGATGGGCTCAGTGTCGCGTTCCCGGCGCTCCCGATCGGGGTCGTCGGGGTCGAAGGGCGGACCGGAGGGGCTTCCCATCGGTGGCTAGGCGACCAGGCTGGTGAAGAAGTCGCCGAAGCCCTGGGCGATGTCCATGATGCCGCCGCCGAGGGACTTGAAGACGTCGGCGGCGGAGTTCGGCCGGTAGGCAACGAAGAAGATCAAGAATGCGATGCCGGCCCAGGTGAGGACCTTCTTGACCATGGCGGGCCATCCTCTCGCGCGGCGCCGGGTTTACCGCAGTGGCACCCAGAGTATCAGTATGGTGTCGTACAGTGAATATCTGCGTACGTTCCCCGACCCGTCCGTGCTGGCCGGTCAGGCCCGCCCGTGCAGGTACGGGGATGGTGCGCCGTACACGAGTTCGGGCGGAGTCCACTCGGTGAGGTCGCGCAGCACGACTTCTTCCGCGAGGAGGTGACCCGCACTCGCCGGCCAGGCTATCGCATGCAGCCACATTCCCCGAGCCTCGCCGGCGTACGCACTTCGATCCGTGGGGGAATTCACGAGCCACAGTGGAGTGGGGTGGCCGCCCACCCGGATCTTGGCGTGCGGCACGCGTTCGGGGTGGCCCGGGCCGGGGTCCGTGAGCGCCTCCGCGACCTGCGGCCCCGGATCGGGACCGGGCAGCCCGGCGAACCGGGACCCGAGCCCGACGCCCGGCTCCTCGGCCACGAAGAGCAGGTCGGCCGGTCCACCGTCGAGGGGAGCCGGTCCGGCGCAGGCCACCGCCGTGGCACGCACCCCGCTCCGGTCGTCCCCCGCCCAGGCCACCCCGGTCAACGTCCACCCGGCGGGCAGCGGCCACGGGCACCACAGCGGCACCCCCCGCCGGTCGGTCGACTCACCGTCGGCGGCCACCCGCTCCACCACGCTGGTCAGGATCCCGGCGCCGATGCGCTCGGGAACGTGCAGCGGCGGCACGGGACCGCAGCGCAGGCACCGGGACTCACCGTGCATCAGGTCCGGCTCCCGGACCGGGCCCGCGCACCTCGGACAACTCACCGCGACACTCACGTTCCCACCGTCACCCCAGGGCGGCGGGGCGTCAAGCGGAGCGGCGGGATCCGGGAAACCGGTCAGTCCGGCGGTGGTCCGGCGTACGAGCGGATCCACGCGTGCATGGCGATGCCGCTGGCCACTCCGGCGTTGATCGACCGGGTCGAGCCGTACTGGGCGATGGAGAAGAGCTGGTCGCAGGCGGCACGGGCGACGTCGGACAACCCCGGTCCCTCCTGGCCGAAGAGGAGGACGCAGCGGCGCGGCAGGGTGCTGGTCTCCAGCGGCTTCGAGCCGGGCAGGTTGTCGATGCCGACCACCGGCAGGCGCTGCGCCGCCGCCCACCCGACGAACTCGTCGATCGTCCGGTGGTGCCGGACGTGCTGGTAGCGGTCGGTCACCATGGCCCCGCGCCGGTTCCACCGCCGCCGCCCGACGATGTGCACCTCGGCGGCGAGGAAGGCGTTGGCGTTGCGGACCACCGTGCCGATGTTGAAGTCGTGCTGCCAGTTCTCGATGGCCACGTGGAAGTCGTGCCGGCGCCGGTCCAGGTCGGCCACCACGGCCTCCCGCCGCCAGTAGCGGTAGCGGTCCACCACGTTGCGACGGTCGCCCTCGGCGAGCAGCTCCGGGTCGTACCGCGGGTCGTCCGGCGGGTCGCCGGGCCACGGCCCCACACCCACGTCGAGCTGGTCGTCGGTCACGGTTTCCAGAGCGTACGGCCCGGACCGGCGGCACCGCCGGTGACCCCGGTCAGCGCAGGTCGAGCGCGCCGGCGAGCCGGTCGAGGAAGCGCCGGTCGGCGGGACTCGCCCCGGCGTCCCCGGCCCGGCAGACCCGGGCCGCGACGGACTCCACCCACTGCCGGTAGGCCGCCCCGTCGGCGGGATCGGCGCGCCGCCGAAGCACCCGGACCGCGGCCCGGCAGGCGGCGAGCAGGTCGACCAGGTCGGTGAGGCGTTGGTCGCAGTCGGCGGCGCCGTCGTGGCGCGCGTAGATCGCGGAGACCACGGCCCGGACCAGGTCGCTGTCGAAGGCCCGGCCGGCGGCCACGGCGTCCAGGCCGGCGAGCCCGGCGGCGACCCCGCGCGGCGGGCGTCCGGGCCCGGGCGAGGCGGCGGCGACGAGGACCCGACCCGGCAGGTCGGTCAACAGGTCCCACTCCGCCGTGGAGTAGACGGCGGTGATCAGCGGGGCGACCCGACGTCCGGAGGAGGGCGGCTCTCCGGCGACGGAGGGCCTCATGCCGCTGCTCCGCTCCGCTCCGCGGCACCCTGCGGCACCGACGCGGTGAGCCAAATGATTCGCTCGCTGCGCTCGCTCATCGGGGGACCTCCGGCGCCAGCATATGCCCCGGAACGGGAAAAGGACCCCTTCCCCACGGATCGGAAAGGGGTCCTTCGCGCCGTACGTCGGCAGGTCAGCGCGGCTCGGGGAAGCTGGGCCGCTCCGGATCGACGCCCTCGGGCACGGCGGCGGCCGCGTACTCCTTCTTGGGGACCATGACCTTGCGGCGGAAGACGCAGACCAGGGTGCCGTCCTGGTTGTAGCCCCGGGTCTCCACCGCGACCACGCCGCGATCCGGCTTCGAGGAGGACTCCCGCTTGTCCAGCACCGTGGTCTCGCCGTAGATGGTGTCGCCGTGGAAGGTCGGGGCGACGTGCCGCAGCGACTCGATCTCCAGGTTGGCGATCGCCTTGCCGCTGACGTCCGGCACCGACATGCCCAGCAGCAGCGAGTAGATGTAGTTGCCGACCACCACGTTCCGCTTGAACTGGGTCGCCGACTCCGCGTAGTGGGCGTCCAGGTGCAGCGGATGGTGGTTCATGGTGAGCAGGCAGAAGAGGTGGTCGTCGTATTCGGTGACCGTCTTGCCCGGCCAGTGCCGGTAGACCGCACCGACCTCGAACTCCTCGTAGTAGCGGCCGAACTGCATCCTTGTCCCCTTCGACGGGCGGCGATGGAGTTCGGCACAGCATGCCTTACCGCTTGTTAAGGCGGCGACAGGGGCGCTGGCGGCGAGGAAATGTCACACCGGGCCTCGCCCGGGGGGAGACGCAATGAGCGGCGGGGCCCTCCCCGGCACCCGCCGCCCACGCTCTGATGCCCAAGATTCTGCCGTACGGCAATGCCGCGCCAACAGAGACGGCCGTCACATTTACCTTTTTGTAACAACACCGTGCGTGACCGACGTACGCTCCGGAAGCGATCTCTGCACGTCGGATAGGTCCTTGTCAAGCGGCAAATTGCTGATTAGCGAGGCCCGATCGGGTCGACCTCTTTGGAAGCGCTCCCATCACGCGTGGTCACGCAAATGCGACGTGCACTTGCGATCCGCACGGCCGATGGAAGAGATTCGGTTCGATATCCCCAGGGTCACCGAGGCGCTGCGCTGCGTTTCGTCGCGTACGTCACGGGAATGGAAGGACGTCCGCCCTGGTTCCACCGGACGTAGGCAATCCGCGCTGATCGGAGAGTGCAATGGCAACGGTTGAGCTGACCACGGCCAACTTCGACGAGGTGACCGAGAGCGACGGCATCGTCCTGCTCGACTTCTGGGCAGACTGGTGCGGTCCGTGCAAGCGCTTCGCCCCCGTCTACGAGCGCTCGTCCGAGAAGCACCCGGGCATCGTCTTCGGCAAGGTCGACACCGAGGCGCAGCCGGAGCTCGGCGCCAAGTTCAACATCCGCTCGATCCCCACGGTGATGGCGATCAAGGACGGCGTGATCGTCTTCGCCCAGCCGGGCGCGCTGCCGGAGTCCGCCCTGGAGAACCTGATCGAGCAGGTCGAGAAGCTGGACATGGACGAGGTCCGCAAGCAGATGGCCGAGCACAAGCACTGACCCGCCGCTGACTCCGGCGACGGCCGGGTCCCCGCTCTGGGGGCCCGGCCCTCGCCGTCTCTCGGCCCCCAGCGCGGTACGGCAGGCAGCGACACGGCCAGCGAGGACTGGACGACGGACGGAGGCCCCGGGAGGGTCCGGTCCCGTATCGTGACCAGCCGATGGAGACCTTGACCACCCGCGGCCGCGCCGTCCGGCTGGGCGCCACCGTGCTCGGGTTGGCGCTGCTCCTCGCCGGCACCGTCCGGGGCACCGACGACGACTTCCCGTTCGGGCCGTTCCGGATGTACTCCACCTCCGACCCGCCGGACGCACCCGCCCCGGACACCCGGGTCGAGGGGGTCGACCGCACCGGCGCGCTGGTCCCGCTCGGCCAGGACGCCACGGGCATCCGCCGCGCCGAGATCGAGGGCCAGCAGGACCGCTACGCCGCCGACCCGAGCCTGCTGCGCCGGGTCGCCGACGCGTACGCCGAGCGGCACCCGGCCGCCCCCGCGGTGGTCGAGGTCCGCATCGTGATCCGCTGGTACGACATCCAGGGCGGCCGCCCGACCGGCCGCTGGACCGACCAGACCGCCGTCCGCTGGCAGGCCAACCCGTGACCCGCTGGCTGACCGAGGCGGTCCCGCGCGGCCGGGTCGCCGCCTTCCGGACCCTCGTCTACCTCTTCGTCGCCGCCGACCTGGTCGTCTTCACCCCCTGGGTACGTACGCGGGTCGACGTGCCCGGCGACCTCTACCAGCCGCTGCTGATCGGCCGGCTGCTCCCGCTGCCCACCCCCACCCCGGCCCTGGTCGGCGTGATCTTCTGGGTGCTGCTGGTGGTCTCCCTGCTCGCCGCGACCGGGCGGGCGCCGCGACTGCTCGGCTGGACGGTCTTCGCCCTCTACTTCGAGTGGATGATCGTGGCGATGAGCTACGGCAAGGTCGACCACGACCGGTTCGGGCTCCTCGTCGCGCTGGCCGCCCTGCCCACCGCCGGCCGGGCCCGGCACGGCGACCCCACGCGTACCCAGGCGGGCGGCTGGGCGCTGCGGGTCGCCCAGATCGCGGTGATCTGCACGTACTTCCTGGCCGCCTGGGCCAAGTTCCGCTTCGGCGGCCTCGACTGGGCGACCGGCTCGGTGCTGGCCCGGGCGATCATCCGACGCGGCACCGACCTGGCCGACCTGATCGCCCAGGTGCCGCACCTGCTGATCGTCGCCCAGTTCGGCATTCTCGCCTTCGAGCTGCTCAGCCCGCTGGTCTTCGTGCTGCCGGAGCGGTGGCGGCTGGCCGTGGTCGGCTTCTTCTACTCGTTCCACCTGGTGACCATCGCGACGATCACCATCTCGTTCGCGCCGCACCTGGTGGCGATGACCAGCTTCCTGCCGCTGGAGCGGGTCCGCCCGGTCAGCCTGCTGCGCCGCCGGCGGTCACCGGCCCCCCTCGGCCAACTCGGCGATCATCCCCTCGCAGCTGCGGACGACGACCTGAGCGCCGCGCCGCTGGCCCAGTCGTAGCAGCGGGTCCTCCGCGCGTTTCCGCCATCGCCACTGCGCCTCGGCGGCGACCTCCCAGAGCCGCTGCACGGTCGCGTCGTGCTCGACGCCGAGCCGGGCCGCCAGCCCGATCCCGTCGCCGCCGACCAGCCGCTGCGCCTCGGCCGCCAGCTCGGTGTCGAAGCCGAGCCGGTTGGTGCGCAGCGCGGCGAGCAGGCGCAGCTCACGGAACTCGTGCGCCCCGGCGAGGATCTGCTCGACCCGGCCGAGCAGCTCGTCCGCGCCCCGGACGGGCTCGGCCCGCAGCAGCGCCTCCACGGCTGCCAGCGCCGAGCGCGCCTTGAGCGTGTCCCGGCGGTCGATGAGGGAGCGGGCCATCGACTCGCGCAGCTCGGTCAGGCCGCTACGCCGGATCAGCTCGGCGGAGAGCTTCGCCCGGCTGTCGCAGCCGGTCCGGACCAGCGTGGTGGCCAGCCGGAGCCCGAAGAGCCCGAGCCGGTCCAGCAGCGCGGCGCGTACCCCCGGGTCCAGCCGGATCGGCAGCTCGCCGCGGACGAAGCGGTCGGCGGAGAGCAGGTGCGGGTCCAGCTCCGGACGAGCCACCCGGGCCAGCGCCGCGAGCACGGCGTAGTCCGACTCGCTGAGGATCCGACCGGCCAGGCCGAGCAGGCCGCTGCACGGCACGACCTGCACGCAGAGCGCGTTCACCCGCGGGTCGCGCTGCTGCCGCCGGGCGAGCTGGCGGGCGGTGAGCAGCCCGTCGATCCGCCCGCCGCCGGTCTCGTCCACCCGCGACAGCACCATCACGACGTTCACGGCGGCGGCCTGCCCGACGGCACTCTCCCGGCTGGTCTCCAGCGCCCGCAGGTCGCTCTCGCGGCCGTCGCGGGTCAGGTACAGCACCGCGTCCGCGTCCCGCAGCACGCGCTCCATCACCGGCGCCCGGCCCTGCTCGTCGAGGCCGGTGGCCGGCGTGTCGATCAGCGTCACCTGGCGCAGAGTCCGGGTCGGCCACTGCACCACGATGTCCCGCAGCTCGCCCGCCCGCCAGCCGACGAGGTCCACCCGCATCCCGGTGGCCGACTTGGCGATCGCCAGCTCCTGCGGCGGATGGCTGGTCGAGTACGCGGTGGCGCTCGGCTGCGGTCCGTCCTCGTACCAGGTGAAGACGGTGCTGCCGTCCACCCCGTCGACCGGCGCGACCTCCTCGCCCATGATCGCGTTGAGCAGCGTCGACTTGCCGGACCGCCACGGGCCGACGACCGCGATCCGCAGCGGTTCCTCCAGCCTGGCCAACTGGTGCCGGAGATGGTCGACCGCCCGCGGGTCGCCACCGTAGAGCTGGAGGGCCTGGTTCAGCAGCCCCCACACCGCCTCGTCCAGCCGCAGCCCGACGGTCATGCCCGAGGCCCCAACGACGCCGGGGCGGGCCGCCCGCCGGTCAACTGCTGGGCCTGCTCGAAGAGCGTGGCCAGCCGGGTCATCTTCAGCCGGATCTCGCGCTGCCGCTGGTCGCGGGCGGCCGCGTCGGTGTCGGCGGCCTGCTTGGCGCTGCGGAACGACCGGATGATGGCCTCCTGCAGTTCCTCGGTGAGCGCACTGAAGTGATCCCGCAGCATCCGCTGCACCTGCCGGGTACCGTCCCGGCGCTCCTTGGTCACCCGGACGAAGAAGTCGTCGACGTGCCGCTGGATCGCCGTCTTGACGGTCGCCTGGCGGCGGCGGAGCAGCTGGCGACTCTCGTCGTGGATGCTCTTGCCACCGAACAGGGCACCGACGCCGATCGAGAGCGGATTGATCATCGGCATCCCGGCCAGCGTCGTCGCGAGACCGACCATCAGCAGGCCGCCGTACGAGCCGCGCATGCCGGTGATCAGCTTCTGGCTCGGGGTGAAGCGGTCGATCTGCGGCCGTTCGATCTCCGGCAGCCGGTCAGCGAGGTCCGGTGGTGTCGCCAGGGACCACGGCGGCAGCACGTCACCGCCGTACCGGGCGAAGGTGTCGGCCACCCGGCGGGCGGCCCAGTCGCAGCGCTGGACCAGCCACTCGTGGTTCGCCTCCGCCGCCTCCACCAGGCTGCGCTCCAGCCACTCCTGGAAGGCGTCCCAGCCGACCAGCGGGTCGGCCTCGTCGAACGCCTCCTCGACCTGGCGCAGGATCTGCCGGGTCCGGTCGCGCAGGTCGTACTCGATGTCGGAGAGCAGGTCGGCCATCTCGTCGGCGAGCGTGTTCTGCCACCTCATGGAGCAGCGGCGCAGCTCGTCGACCTCGCGCTGGGCCGCGTGCAGGCGGGAGATCGGACCGGACTGCTCCTCGGCCTCCTGGCTCGCCAACTCGGCCCGCAGCGGCGCGGCGAGCTGCTCCACCACGGTCCGAGCCACCACGCCGACCGCGGCCCGGGCCAGTCGGTCGGACTTGCCGGCGAGGTCCCGCTGCAACCGGCCGATCAGCACGGGGAAGCCGGACTCGGCGTTGAGCTCCCGGTCGTCGACGACGGCCGCACGCAGCCGCAGGACCGCCGAGACCGGGATGACCGGCGCCGGCACACCCGCGTCGGCCAGGTGCTGCCGGTTGCGCTCGGCGACCGCGCGCCAGTCCGGTACGAGATCGGTCTTGGTCTGCACCACCACCACGTTCGGGTGCGACCGGGCCAGGTGCAGCAGCATGGTCAGCTCGCCGGCCGAGAGTTCCCGGGTGGAATCGGAGACCAGCAGAACGGTGTCCGCCCAGGCCGGCGCGGCGGTCGGGCCGGCCGCGCCGAGCGCGGCGACCTCGTCGGTGCCCGGCGTGTCCACCAGCACCAGTCCGGTGCCGAGCAGGGCCCGGGGCAGTCCGATCTCGACATGCGCGGGACCGCCGCCGGCCCGGCGGCCGAGCGTGCCGGCAACCCCCGCGGCGACCTTGTCCAGCGGTACCGGGATCCGCTCGGTGGTCACCGGAACCGCGCTGCCGGCGGACCGGCCCGGGGTCGCCGGCGGGGCCTGGACCACGGCGGCCGACGGCACCTCGGCGTGCTGCACCACGGTCGGCAGCACGGTGGTGCGGCCGTCGCCGACCGGGCAGGCCGGCGCGTTGATGATGGCGTTGATCAGCTGGCTCTTGCCCTGGTGCGACTCGCCGATGATGAGCACCCGCAACCTGGGGTCCAGCAGTTGGACCCGCTTCTGCCGCACCGTCTGGAGCAGGTCACCTCGCCCGTGTGCGCTGCACGTACGGGCGATCTCGTCGAGCACGTCCAGCCAGATCGCCGCGATCACCGCACCAAGTGTGCTGATTTCGGCTCAATTATCAAGAGGGGCCCGAACCAGCACAGGAGCGGAAGGCCGGCGAGCCGGCCTTCCGCTGCTGTTCGGGGGCCCTCCGTCAGAGCAGACCGCCCAGCAGACCGCCGTCGGAGGAGGCGTGCACGTCGCCGTGGACGGTGGCGCTGCCGTGGGCCCCGGAGTCGCCGGTCACCCCGCCGGTGAGACCGCCGACCGTGCCGGAAACCCCGTTAACCGTGCCGGTGACGCCGGACAGCGTGCCGTTCACCTGCTGCGTGACGCCGTCCACGGTGGCCGGCACGTGGACCGGCGGGACGACCCCGCCCGCGCCGTCACCGAGGCCGAGGCCGCCCAGGGTGTGGTCGACGCCGAGCGAACCGACCACGCCGTTGACCTGGGCCTGGGTGCCGGAGAGGACGCCCAGGTCACCGCCGAGCACGCCGTCGCCGCCGAGCGCGCCGTCGCCGGACAGCACACCGGTGCCGGTGGCGGTGCCGAGCGGGTCGCCCGCCGTGCCGGCGAGGTCCCCGACGACCGGGTCGACGGCGGTGTCCACCGCGCCCAGCACGTCGGAGTCGAGGGTGTGCGCGACGTCGTGCGCCCCGGTCAGGTCGGTCGCGAGGCCGCCCGGCCCGACGCCCAGTCCGATCCCCGGCAGCACGGCCGCCCCGGCGTACAGGCCGGCCGGGTCGACCGCGATGGCGCCCAGCGCACCGGCCGAGACGTCCACCCCGGCGTACGTGCTGTTGACGCTGATCTGCTGCGGCGCGGCCGCGAGCTGGCCGACCACATCGGTGGCGTCGCTCGCCAGCGGGTCGAGCCCGAGCTGCCCGGCCACCGGGGCCAGCGGCGCGAGGCCCGCCCCGGGGGCGGCGTAGTCGACCACCAGCGGCACCACGTCCTGCACGTCGGCGGCGGTGACGTCGGTGAGCCCCGCGGCCTGCAGCGCACCCTCCGGGTCGAGGTCGAAGGCCGACCGGGCGTCCGGGTCGGTGAGCAGGTTGAGCACGAAGTCGTGCAGCGTCTGGGACGAGTCCACCGACTGCTGCGAGTTGACGTACAGGCTCTGTTGCGAATCCATGGGGGAGTTCTCCTCGAACGTAGCGTCAGCACCGTCGTGCTTCGACAGTGACGCTATGAGCGGGGGCCGCTGTCGTCATCGGGGAGCGACCCGAAACCGGCCGGGAGCGGATTAGGGCATTCCCCCCCTCGTTCGTTAGGGGGAGAGGGGGAGCCGGGCCGGCCAGAGTTAGGGTACCGGGACGGAAGCGATCTCTGGTACGAAAGTAGGAGCCCACGGGGCTCGCCGGGGGTGGGTAGCCACGGTACCGACACCGTCGCCAGGGCCACTCACGGTGGAGGAAGAAACACATGCCGTACGTCCTCGGGATGGACATCGGAAGCACCAGCACAGTCGCGGCAGTCGCCCGACGGCGGGGTGAGACCTGGGCCCGACCTGAGGTGGTCGCGCTGGACGCCGGGGAACCCGTCGTACCGTCGGTGCTGCACCTGTCGCCGGACGGGTCGCTCACGGTCGGCCAGCCCGCCGTCGACGACCCCGGCCGTACCACCCGGGACTTCGTCCGCCGGATCGGCGACGACGTGCCCCTGCTGCTCGGCGGCGAGCCGTGCCCGCCGGAGAACCTGATCGCGGAGCTGGCGGCGTGGGTGGTGGAGCGGGTCGCCGCCAGGGAGGGCGGGTTGGCCGAGGCGGTCGTGCTCAGCCACCCCGCCGGGTGGGGCTCGCACCGGCGCGACCTGCTGCGCCGGGCGCTGTGGCACCTCGACCTACGCAACGTGGCGCTGCTCCCGCACCCGGTCACGGTCGCCGAGAACCACGCGGCACGCGGCTTCCCGGGCACCACCGCCGCGGTCTACGCGCTGGGCGGCAGCACCTTCGAGGCGGCGCTGGTCCGCCGCAACCCGCAGGGCACCTACGAGGCGTTCGGCCTTCCCCAGGGCCTGGACCCCCTCGGCGGCACCGACTTCGACGAGGCGCTCGCCGAGCACGTCCGTACCGTGCTCGGCCGGGATTTCGCGGGCACGGCCCGCCGGGTGACCCACCCGACGCCGCACGGGCTGCTACTCGAGTGCGACCGGGTCAAGCGGGAGCTGACCGTCGGTACGGAGACCGACGTCATGCTGGCCCTGCCGACCGGACCGGTCCGGGTGCCGGTGACCCGGACCCAGTTCGAGGACCTGATCCGGCCGGCGGTGCGGGCGACTGTCGACCTGCTGGTGCGGACCGTACACTCCGCCGGCCTGACCCCCGCGCAGCTCGACGGGGTCCTCCTCGCCGGGGGCTCCGCCCGGATCCCGCTGGTCCGCGAGTTGCTCGCCGCGGCTTTTCCGGTCCCCGTCGAGGTGGAGCCGGATCCCCAGCTGACCGCCGCCACCGGGGCGGCCCTCGCCGCCTGCCAGGTGGTGTCCCCGCGCCGCCGGCCGGTGCCGGCGCCCCCGTCCACGCCGGTCAGCGGCGCCGGGCCGGCGGCCGTCCCGGCGCGGCACAGCGAGCCGCATCGTGTCCCCCACGGCGAGCCACCACCCCGCCCGCCGATCCGGATCGCCCCGCTGAACCTGCCGAAGCCGTCCCGCCTGGCGCTGGCCAGGGGCCGGGGACGCGAAGGATGACCATGATCATGAGTAGCGTGGCGGAGGCCCGGCTCGTGCTGGGCAAGCGGTCCACGGCCCTGCTAGGCGCGGTCGCGGCGGACCTGGGTACGCCGCTCGCCGTCGGCGTGACCGGTCCCGGCGGCCATGGCAAGACCGCCCTGCTCACCGAGCTGGCGCGGGCCCACCAGCGAGCCGGGGTCACCGTGCTGGAGGGCGTCCCGAGCCCGGCCGGCCAGGTCGACCCCGAGGCGGTGCTGCTGGTCGACGACGCGCACCTGCTCGACGACGCGCGGCTGGAGACGCTGCGCCGACTGGTGGGCGCCCGCCAGCACCGGCTGCTGGTCGGCTACCGTCCGTGGCCCCGGTCGGCGGCGCTCGCCGACCTGGCCGACGCGTTGAAGCGGGACGGGCAGCAGGTCGCGCTCACCCCGTTCACCCCTGAGCAGACCGGCGCGTACCTCGCCGGCGTGCCCGAGCTGGGCCGGCGCAGCGATCTGGTCGCCTTCGTGCACGCGCAGACCGGCGGCGTCCCGCGCGACGTCGAGCGGCTGGTCCGCGGGCTGCGCGGGCAGGAGGAACCGGTCACCGTCTCGGCCGAACCGCCCCGGCCGGCCGTCCTCCAGTTCGGGCCGGACCTGGAGGAGCTGCCGCCCGACGTCCGGCGGCTGCTGCTGGCCCTCGCCGCCGGCGTGCCGCTCCCGGTGGACCTGCTCGGCGTGCTGCTCGATCGGACGCCCGAGGCGGTGGACGAGCTGGTCACCGCCACCCGGGCCGCCGGCCTGCTCGGCGCCGACGGCCGGCTCTCGCCGCTCGTACGGCGAGCCGTCGTCGCGCTCAGCCCGGCCACCGAACGCACCGCGGTCTGGCGCCGGCTCACCGAGCTGCAGCTCGGCCGCGGTGCCGCGGTGCTCCCGCTGGTCCTGTCGCTGCGCGCGGCCGGCGTACTCGGCGACTGCCCGGCCCCGGCGCTGCGGGCCGCGGCCGAGGAGGCGCTCAGCGGGGAGCCCACGCTCGCGGCCGAACTGTTCGCGGCGGCCACGGTGGCGGGGCTACCGGCCGGCGCTCGGCAGGCGCTCGCCGCGGCGCTCGCCGGCGACCTGGACGCCGCCCTGCGGCTGGCGGACCGGCTGCTCGCGACGGCCGCACCGGAAGAGCGGGTGGCGGCGGCGACGGTGGCCGCGACGGCGCTCGCCCACCGCGGCCAGGTGAGCCGCAGCGTCGAGCTGTACCGGTGGTCGGGCAGCCCCTCGGCCGCCGCGTTCGCCGCCGTCGGCGCGCTGGCCGTCGGCCGCCCGACCGCCGCCGGAGACGGGCCCCGCGACGACCGGGCCGGCGGGCCACCCACCCTGCACGCCAGCGCCGCCCGGCTGATGGCCGAGGGGGTACGGGAGAGCCTCACCGGCCCGCCGACCACTGCCCTGTCCACTCTCGTGCAGGCCGCCGCGCTGCTGGAACCGGACGGGCGGGCGGTGCTCCTGCCGGACAGTCCGGCCGCGCTCGCCGCGCTGACCGCGATCCACTGCGCCGAGCTGGACATCGCCGAAGGAGTGCTGGACCGGGCCGTCGCGACCGGCATCGGGGGCCCGCTCATGGCCCGCCGCCACCGGCTGTTGCAGGCCTGGATCCTGATGGTCCGGGGCCATACGGCCGCCGCGGCCGAGTGCCTCACGGAGGTGGCCGCCGACCAGCGCCCGCTGGAGTCCCGCGACCTGCTCCTGGCCAGCGCGCTCCGGCTGGGCATCGCCCGGCGCAACAGCGACCTCGGGGCGCTCCACCAGGGCTGGGTACCCGCCCTGGAGGCGGTGGTCCGACACCCCGTCGACCTGTTCACGTTGCTGCCGCTCGGCGAACTCGCAGTCGTGGGCGCCCGGTTGGGCGACCTGGCCCGGCTGGAGCCGTACCTGCGGGAGGCGTGGTCGCTGCTGGACCGGCTCGGCGGCCCGGCACTGTGGAGCGCCCCGCTGCACTGGACCGGGCTGCACACCGCGATCCTGACCGAGGAGCCGGTGGTCGCCGACGAGCACGTCGCCGCTCTGCTCGCCGCAGCCGACCACAGCCGGTACGCCGCGGTGGTCGCCGCCGCCGCCGCGAGCTGGGTCGAGGTGCTCCGTGGCGTGGTCGACCCGGTGCGGGTGGAGGCCGCCGCCCGCGGGCTGTACGACGCCGGACTGTGCTGGGACGCCGCCCGCCTCGCCGGGCAGGCCGCGATCCGCACCTCCGACCGGCGAGCGATGACCAGCCTGCTGGAGTGCGCCCGGGTGCTCCAGGGCCGGCCCACCACGCCCCGGGGCGGCCAGCCGCCCGCATCTGGCGACGGCCCGGCCCCGGTCGCCGGGGCTGTCACCGGCCCCGCACAGCACCGGCTCAGCGACCGGGAGCACGAGGTGGCCGAGCTGGTGCTGACCGGCCTGACCTACCGGGAGATCGGCGACCGGCTCTTCATCTCCGCCAAGACGGTGGAGCACCACGTGGCGCGGATGCGGACCCGGCTGAACTGCGCCAACCGGGCGGAGCTGCTGGCGCTGCTGCGCACCGTCGTCGCGGACCGGTCGAGCACCGCCGGCCGGCAGCCGTGGCCGGAACGGTCCGCCCGGTGAGCCACCCGGTGGACCGGGCGGAGCGGGGCGCCCGGCAGCCCGGTGACGGGCGGATCCGGCTCAAGCTCGCCGCGCTGGCGGCCGTGCTGCTGACCCTCTGGGCGTACGCGGCGTTCCTGACCGGCCGGGACGCGGCCGAGCTGGTCCGGGTCCGGGTCCTGGCGGAAACCCTCGGCCAGCCCACCGACCTGCTGATCCTCAACCTGCAGGCCGAGCGCCGGCTCACCGCCGAGGCGCTGGCCGGGGCCGGCCGGGCCCGCGCCGATCTGGCCGGGGCGCGCGATCGGACCGACCGGGCCGCCGCCCCGGTGCACGCGTTCACCGAAGGCCACGACCTGCGGCTGCTCACCGCGGGCGCGGTCCGGGGCCGGGCCGGCGAGCTCGCCCACCGGATGGCCGGGCTGGCCGCTTTCCGGTCCGAGGTGGACGCCGGGCGGCTCGACCGGGTCGGCGCGGTCGCCGGTTACGACCAGCTGATAGATGCCGCCTTCGCCGTGTACGGCCCGGAGTGGGGCGGGCGCGAGGGCGCGCTGGCCGACGAGACCCGGGCGGTGATCGCGCTGGCCCGCGCCCGGGAACTGCTCGCCCGGGAGGACACCCTGCTCACCGCCGCCCTGACCGGCGGTCGGCTCAGCGCCGACGAGCGGCACCACCTGGCCGAGCTGGTGGCCACCCAGCGGTACGCCCGCACGACAGCCGCCGCGCAGCTGCCGGCCACCGGGCGGAACCAGCACCGACGGCTGGTGGAGGGCCCCCGGTTCGCCGGTCTGCTCGCACTGGAGGACCGGCTGCTGCGGACGGCGGACGCCGGCGCCACGACCGGGATCAGCGCGCAGAGCTGGCGGGCCGCGGTCGACCCGGCGCTGAGCGGCCTACGCGAGCTGGTGATCGCCACCGCCCGCAGCAGCGCCGAGCGGGCCGCGCCGGGCGCGGCACTGGTGGTCGCGCGGACCGGCGCGGTGGTGGGGCTCGGACTCGTCGCGATGCTCGTGGTGCTGGTCGGCTGGCCCGGCACGGTACGCCGGCTCATCACGGCGCTGGACGACCGGCCGGGCGGGCTCCGCCTCGCCGACGCCCCGACGATCCAGCTGCCACCGGTCGCCGCCGGGCACCCCGACGCCCACCCGACCGGCCAGTACGACGTGCCGGGTCCGGGTGCCGCCAACCGGCGCGCCCCGGGGCCTGAAGCGGCCACCCGGGAACTGTTCCTGCGGCTCACCCAGCGCAACCAGGCCCTGCTGCGCGACCAGCTCGACCTGCTCGACACGATGGAGCGGCGCGAGCGCGCGGCGGAGGAGACCGCCGATCTGTTCCGGCTCGACCATCTCGCCACCCGGATCAGGCGCAACGTGGAGAAGGTGGTCACCCTCGCCGGCGCGACCCCGGCCCGCCGCTGGCGACGACCGGTGCCGCTGCTCGACGTGGTACGCGGGGCGGTCGCCGAGGTGCCGGACTACCACCGGGTCCTGGTCGCACCGCACTGGCCGTGGTCGCTCGCCGGCGCCGCCGTCACGGACGTCGTCCACCTGCTGGCCGAGCTGATCGAGAACGGGCTGGCCTGCTCGCCGGAGCACGCCACCGTACGGGTCGCCGGTGAGCCCGGCCGGCAGGGCTGCTCCGTGGTGATCGTCGACGACGGGCCCGGCCTCACCGCCGCCGGGCTGGCCGACGCGAACGAACTGCTGGCCCAGCCGCCGCCGGACGGCCCGCCCACCGGCCGGGCCGGGCTGTACGTCGCCGCCCTGCTCGCCGCCCGCTGCGGCGCCCGGGTCTCGCTACGTCCCGGCCCGCGCGGCGGGACCGCGGCCGTCGTACTGCTTCCGGTCGGGCTGGTTACCGGGGCCGGACCCGAGGATGGCAGGCTTGCCGGGCAGGGGCACCGGGTCCCGGGCGGCCTCCCGTACCCGCGGACCTCGCCGGAGGGCGCCGACGGCGGCGGGCTGCCGACGCGGGTCCGTCGCCCCGGGGTGAGCCGGCCCGCACCCGGCGCCACCAGCCCCGACACCGCCGGGCTCCCGTTCGGGGAACGCAGCGAGAGGACGAGATGACACCTCCAGTGGTCACCATGGACAGCCTGACAGTCGCCCTGGACGGCCTGGTCGACCGGGTGCCCGGCGCCGAATTCGCCGTCGTCCTCTCCCCCGACGGGCTGCTGCTCGCCCGGTCCCGTGCCGTGTCGGACGAGGTGGCCGAGCAGCTCTCCAGCGTGGTCAGCGGCCTGTACGCGTTGGGCCAGGCCGCCACCCGGGTGTGCGCCACCGGCACGCTGCGGCAGGTCGTCATGCAGATGTCGCGCGCGTTCGTGTTCATCGCCACCACCCGCGGCGGGGCCATCCTCACCGTCCGGATGGGCGGTGACGCCGATGTCGGCGACATGGCGTACGAGGTGGCGCTGTTCGCGGCGCAGGCCGAGCGGGACCTGCCGGTCTACCTCGAGCCGGCCCGAGTGGCGACAGGCGGGGACAGCGGTGCGGACCACTGGGGACCATGACGAGGCGTGGTACGACGACGAGGCCGGACCGGTGGCTCGCCCGTACACGATGACGCGCGGGCGGACCACGTCCGACCACGGCCAGCTCGACGTCATCTCCCTGGTGGTGGCCCGACCGGCGGCTCCCGCCGCCGCGCAACTGTTTCCCGAGCAGGCCCGGATCCTCGAGCGGTGCCGGCGTCCACTGTCGGTGGCGGAGGTCGCTGCCGCACTGGACCTGCCGTTGGGTACCGTCCGGGTGCTGCTCGGCGATCTGTTGGGGACCGGGCTGATCGAGATGCACGAGCCGCCGACGCTGTCCGGGCGACCGTCCATGGAACTGCTTGAGGCGATTCTCGCCGGGCTCCGCGCGCTCTGAACCGGCGGGACCGGAGGACGCGGACGCCGGTCCGTCGGACGATCTGAAGGGGGAAAGGTCCAGTGCCGGCACCACCGTCCCAGCCACGGCGGACCACGGCGATCATCCTGTTGGACTGGATCGTCGCCACAGCCCGGGCCGCGCGGCGCGCCCTCGCCGGCCGGGGGAACGGGTCGCGGCTCGCCCAGGTGGCCGGCGTCGCCGCACTGGGGGTGCTGCTGGCGACGGCGTACTCGGCCGTCACGGTGCTGCGTACGCCGGATCGGCTGACCCCGGTGGCCGTCGAGCCGCCACCGGACCTGGTGGTGCCCGAGGCGCCGGCCACCGGGCCGGGCCGGCAACCCGAATCGGCCAGCGCCACACCCCGGGCGTCCACGCACTCCGCGACCACCGCACCGACCGCCGCGCCGCCGGCCGCCCCGCCGCCGGCCGGCGCACCGTCACCCACCACGTTGCCACCCGCACCGGCCGCGCTGCGCGCCGACTTCGCCGTCGAGGACAACGCCCTGCTCAGCTACGGCGCCACGGTGACGATCACCAACCCGGGCACGGCCGGGGCGACGGACTGGCAACTCGTCATCGTGCTGCCTCGGGAGTCGCTCGAGGTCGGCTCCGTCACCGGGGCCCGGGCCAGCCGGGACGGCGCGACGTGGACGTTCACCCCGGACGGGGACACCGCGACGGTGCCCGGCCGCGGCTCGGTCCGGGTGACGTTCCGGGTGAGCGGCGCGGCGATCAGCGCCACCCCCAGGGCGTGCACCATCGACGGTGCCGCCTGCATCGGTCTGCCGAGCTGACCGGCCGGCCCGGAGCCGACGGGCGGGTCGGCCCGGCGGCGGGCGCACGAGCGCCGGTCGGCGAGGCTCGGTGACGCGGTCAGGGCCGGTTGGCGGACGGCACGGCGCAGGCCGCGGTGCCGCCGGGCAACCGGTGGCGGTTGCGGGCCACCCAGCGGTACGCCGGCCAGGCGGCGGCCCGGACCGGGGGGAACCGCAGGCCGGCCCCGGCGATCCGCCACAGCGGGCCGCTCTCCCCGAGCAGCCGGGCGATGGCGTCCGGCCCCGCGGCGCGTACGCCGTCGGCGCCGACCCACTGGACCGCCTCCTCGCACTCCGCCTCGGTCAGCCCGAGCGCGGCGAGGTCGGCGAACTGCCACGGCAGCACCCGCGCGCGGGTCGGGATCCGGCGCTCGATGAACTCCGCGCAGCGGGTGCAGAACGCGCAGTCGCCGTCGTAGACGAAGGTCGACGTCTCCATGCCCTCCATCCTGCACCCGCCGCCTCGGGTTCGGGCCCCGGTGTCCGGCGAGTCACTTGCGCTCTCCTCGTACACGTGTTCGAATAGTGCCTGTGCGCTGGGACAACCTTTCCGCTCCCCCGGACGAGGAGGTCCCTGGTCGGGCAGCGCCAGCGACTCCACCCCTGCCGCTGGCGCTGCCCGGCGCGGTTGCCCGCACCTTCGACACCCCCGGCTTCGCCGGGATGACCTTCTACGAGGTGCGGGCAAAGTCGATCATCAACCGGGTGCCCGGCGCGTCCCGCGTGCCGTTCGAGTGGACGATCAATCCGTACCGGGGATGCAGTCATGCGTGTGTCTACTGCATGGCTGGCGACACTCCGATCCTGATGGCGGACGGCCGCACGAGGCCGATCAGCGAACTGGAGCCGGGCGACCGGATCTACGGCACCGAGCGGCGGGGCGCCTACCGGCGGTATGTGGTCACCACCGTCCTTGACAAGTGGTCGACGGTGAAGCGGGCCTACCGGATCACGCTGGAGGACGGCACCACGCTGGTCGCCAGCGGGGACCATCGCTTCCTGTCCGACCGGGGCTGGAAGTACGTGACGGGCGCGATGAACGGTGCTGGGCAACGTCCCTACCTGACCACCAACAACCGCCTGATCGGCACCGGCCGCTTCGCGACCCCGCCGAAGCCCTCGGCCGACTACCGCCGGGGCTACCTCTGCGCAATGGTGCGGGGTGGCGCGCACCTCGGTGCCCAGTCGTACGCCTATGGGACGGTGCACCAATTCCGGTTGGCCCTCGTCGACGGCGAGGCGCTGGACCGCACGCAGCGATTCCTGACCGACGCGGGCGTCGAGACCAATCGCTTCTCCTTCGCCCCCGCCAGTGCAACCCGGCGGGCGGTAACCGGCATCCTGACGTCGAAGCGGCGCGACATCGAGGCCATCACGGAGCTGATCCGGTGGCCGGACGCTCCCGGTGACGACTGGCGGCTGGGCTTTCTCGCCGGCATCTTCGACGCCGCGGGCAGTTGCAGCAGGGGCATCTTCCGGATCAGCAACGGCGACGACCGGATCCTCGAGGAGACCGGGGCCGCCATGAACCACTTCGGATTCACCTGGGTGCTCGAGGATCCGGGCCTGCCGAACCGAGTGCGGCAGATCCGACTGACCGGCGGTCTCACCGCCCGGCTGCGCTTCTTCCACCTGACCGACCCGGCCGTCACCCGCAAGCGTTCCCTGGAGGGGGCGGCGCTCAAGTGCCCGGCGGCGCTGCGGGTGGTGAGCATCGAGGACCTCGGGCTGGAGCTGCCGCTGTGGGACATCACCACGGGCACCGGCGACTTCATTGCCAACGGCGTGGTCAGCCACAACTGCTTCGCGCGTAACACCCACACCTACCTCGACCTCGACGCCGGGGCGGACTTCGACCGGAAGGTGATCGTCAAGGTCAACGCCGGCGAGCTGGTCCGGCGCGAGCTGGCCGCCCCGCGCTGGCGCGGCGCGCACGTCGCGATGGGCACCAACGTGGACTGCTACCAGCGGGCCGAGGGGCGCTATCGGCTGATGCCGCCGATCATCGAGGCGCTGCGCGACTTCGCGAACCCGTTCTCCATCCTGACCAAGGGCACCCTGATCCTGCGGGACCTGCCGCTGCTCCGCCAGGCCGCCGAGGTCACCCGGGTCGGGCTCTCCTACTCGGTGGGCTTCGTCGACGAGGCGCTGTGGCGCGCGGTCGAGCCGGGCACGCCCAGCCCCCGCCGCCGGCTGGACGCCGTCCGGCAGCTCACCGACGCCGGGTTCGAGGTGGGGGTGCTGATGGCGCCGATCCTGCCGGGGCTCAGCGACGACGACGAGTCGATCGAGGCGACCGTGTCGGCGATCGCCGCGGCCGGGGCGACCAGCGTGACGCCGCTCGCCCTGCACCTGCGCCCCGGTGCCCGGGAGTGGTACGCGCACTGGCTGGCCCGGGAGTTCCCCCATCTGGTCCCCCGCTACCGCCAGCTCTACCGGGCGGGCGCGTACGCGCCGCAGACGTATCAGCGGGAGCTGACCGCGCGGGTCCGGATCGCGTCCCGCCGGCACGGGCTGCACCGGGGCGAGCGGGGCGACAACCGCCGGTCGCCCGAGCCGCCACCGCCCCCGGCGGAGCAGTTGACGCTGCTCTAGGTGTATCCGGCCACGACGTCGGTCGGATCGCAGTGATATGACCGGACTCAGGGACCCGGCTTGACCCTCACGTCGCGTGAGGCCGGAGGGTGGGGTGCATGAGTGACTACTACAACGCGTTTGAGATGAGTCCCGTGCCCGCTCCCGGCCCGGATGCGGTTGCGCCGGAGCCGTTCCGTGGCATCTACGGAATGCCCGCGTTCGTGACGATCCCCACGAGCGATCTGGCGGCGTCGGTGGACTTCTGGATTCGTGGGCTCGGGTTCTTCGAGCTGTTCAGCATCCCCGGCAGGCTTGTGCATCTGCGCCGGTGGGCGTTCCAGGACGTACTCCTCGTCCCGGCGGCGAGCGTTCCGGCGCAGGCACCAGCGATGAGCTTCAGTTTCGCGTGCGTGCTCAGCCAGGTCGATTCCCTTGTCGAGGCCTGTCGGGCGTTGCGCCCGAACTCGGTCGATGGCCCACGGGACACTCCCTGGAACACCCGCGATGTCGCGGTGATCACCCCCGAGAACGCACGGATCGTTTTCACTGCGGCGAAGCCCTTTGATCCGGCCAGTCAGGAGGCGCGGAACCTTGAGGCCGTCGGCATCACCCCACCGGGCGTCGGTCGCGGCGACAATGAGGAGCATGCCTGATGCCACTGACGCTGATGGCCTGACCGTCGGTCAGGTCTCGACGCGTCTGGGCGTGACAGTCCGCGCGCTGCACCACTGGGATGACACCGGTCTGGCGCGACCGTCGCTGCGCACGGCTGCCGGATACCGGCTCTACACCGCCGGTGATCTGGAGCGCCTACACCGCATCGTCGCCTACCGGGAGATCGGCCTCGGCCTGGACAGGGTCCGGGCCATCTTGGACGACTCGACCGCAGACGTGCCCGGCGCGTTGCGCGCGCAGCGCACCCAGGTTGCCCAACGGATCGACCACCTCCAGCAGCTCAGCGCCGACCTGGATCGGATGATCGCCGCCCACGAGCGCGGCCTGCTGCTGACGGTCGAGCAGCAGGCCGCGATCTTCGGCCCCGAGTGGAACCCGGACTGGCCCGCCCAAGCCCGTCAGCGCTACGGAGACACGACGCAATGGCAGCAGTACGCCGAACGCTCAGCCTCTCGCGGTCCGGAGGAATGGCAGGCCATCGCCGACACCATTGCCGACCTCGACCGCGCCCTCGGGGACGCGATGGACGCCGGCGTCACCCCTGGCAGCCCGGAAGCGAATCAACTCGTCGAGCGGCACCGCGAGGTTTTTGCTTCGTACTTTCCCCTCACCAGGCAGATGCAGGTCTGTCTCGGCCGCAGGTATGAGGCCGATCCGGCGTTTGCTGCCCACTACGACGGCATCCGCGCCGGCCTTGCCACGTGGTTCCGTCGATGCGTCGACGCCAGCGCACGCGCCCACAACATCGACCCCGACACCGCCACCTGGCAGTAGAGCGCGGGTCCGGGACACGGCCGGGCGATGGGATCGACCGCAGAACGCACGCGGGCAACGGTCGCCTGCGACTCCATCAAGGCGGCGACTGCGGAACGACAGGGTTAGGCTCGCGTGGTGCGCTCAGCCCAGCAGATCCTCGCCGACTCCGCCGTGATCGCCGTCGTGGGCGCCTCTCGCGACCCGCACAAGGCCGCACACCAGGTACCGGCCGAGATGCAGCAGTACGGCTGGCGGATCATCCCGGTGAACCCGACGGTGGACGAACTCTTCGGCGAGAAGGCGTACCCGTCGCTGGCCGACATCCCGCACCCGGTCGACCTGGTCGACGTGTTCCGTCCTGCGGTGGACGCGGTCGACGTGGTCCGGCAGGCGGTGGCGGTCGGCGCACCGGCGGTCTGGTTGCAGCTCGGGATCGTCTCGGCGGAGGCGCGGCGGATCGCCGAGGAGGCCGGGATCGACTACGTCGAGGACCGCTGCCTCATCGTGGAGCGGGCCGCAGCGGGGCTGACCCGGCTCGGCTGACCAGCCAGGTCAGGGCACCGGCGAGCGCCGGGGCGGCACCGCACGGCCGCGCTGTGCCGCAGGCTCGGGGCCGAGCAGCAGGTCCAACTGGGCGTCCAGCGTGGCGAGCGCCGTCTCCGGCGGGTAGTGCCCGCCGAGCAGGTAGACGCCCAGCCCTTCCATGACGGCGAGCAGCGCCACCGCGGCCCGGTCCGGGTCGACGCGGCTCTGCGTCGCGCCGGCGGCCTGCGCGGTGCGGATCTGCCCGGCGATGAAGGTCAGCAGCTCGGCCGACTCCTGATGCAGCCCGGCGGCGACGGCGGGGCGTACCGCGGTGTAGGCCAGGAATGCCAGCGCCACGCGGCCGTCCGCCCGGCGCGCCTCGTCGAGCGGCAGCAGCTCGGCCAGCATGGTCCGGAGCAGCGTACGCGGGGACGGCTCGTCCCCCAGTGCGGCGACGGCTCGGGTCACCCGGGCTTCGCTGCGGTCACGCACCACCGACAGGGCGAAGGTCATCATCTCGTCCTTGGTGCGGAAGTAGTGCTGCACCATCCCGGAGGAGACGCCGGCCTCCGCCGCCACGTGACGCAGGCTGACCGCCTCCAGCCCGCGTTCCGCGGCCACCCGCATCAGCGCGTCGGCGATCAGCGTCCGCCGCTCCCCGTGATCAACCCGCTTCGGCATCCCCCCATGCTTTCACAGTGCGACTGCATTGACACGCTTCCGGTCAACCGATTACGTTGCAACTGCAATGCAAAAGAGGTGAAGGGCGGGTGAGCCGTGCGGAAGCAGAGTCCTCCGGTCGCGTTAGTGCGTCGCGTGCTCGCGTATGAGGTGGGGATGTGGCTCAGCCTCGCCCGCTGGCTGCTCCGGCGGCCCCCTGCGCTGGAGGCCGGGGCGGCGGCGTTCAGCTACGTCGGCGTGGTGCAGCCGATCCTCGTCGCCTTCATCGCGCTCTCCGCGATCGAGATCCCGATCTTCGACCTGATCCTCCGGCACACCGTCCCGTGGCCGTCGGTCCGGCACACCGCGCTCGTGCTCGGCATCTGGGGACTGCTCTGGATGTTCGGTCTCTTCGCCAGCCTGCGGATCCACCCGCACGTCGCCGGCCCGGCGGGGCTGCGGCTCCGCAACGGCATCTCGGTCGACTTCGTGGTGCCCTGGTCGGCCGTGGCCCGGGTCGAGCACCGCTACCGGTCGCTGCCGTCCAGCCGCGCCGTCCAACTCGAGCAGTCCGATGTGGGGACGATCCTGAACATCGGCGTGGGCAGCCAGACCAGCGTCGATGTCGTGCTGCGCGAGCCGCTCTCGGTCCGGCTGCCGAAGGGCCCGAGCGGGCCGGTGCACGAGATCCGCCTCTACGCCGACGACCCGGCTGCCCTGGTCGCCCGGGCCCGCGAGCACCTGGCGGTACGGCTGCCCGGCGCCAACGGCTGACCCCACCCACCACCGCTGTTCGGCTGCGCCAGATCGGCGGCAGTCGCTGGAGCCGGCGCCGGTGGTGGGGGGCCGGGACACGGCGGTGCCCGAGGAGCGGCTGGTCGCCGCGATCGAGCACTTCCGGACCCGGCCGGAGATGTTGGCGGTGGGGCTGCCGGTCACCGCACCGGAGCCGGCCGTGGAGCCGGCTGGCGGGTGACCGGCGCGCCGGTCAGAGCTTGTACTCCTTGAGCAGGCCCCGGGAGATGATGGTCTTCTGGATCTCCGAGGTGCCTTCGCCGATGAGCAGGAACGGGGCCTCCCGCATCAGCCGCTCGATCTCGTACTCCTTGGAGTAGCCGTAGCCGCCGTGGATGCGGAACGCCTCCTGGACGACCTCGGCGCAGTATTCCGAGGCGAGCAGCTTGGCCATGCCGGCCTCGACGTCGTTGCGCTGGCCGGCGTCCTTGAGCCGGGCGGCGTTGACCATGAGGGCGTGCGCTGCCTCGATCTTCGTACCCATCTCGGCGAGCTTGAAGGCGATGGCCTGGTGCCGGGCCAGCGGCTGGCCGAAGGTGCGGCGCTGCTGGGCGTACGCGACGGCCAACTCGAAGGCGCGGATGGAGATGCCGCAGGCGCGGGCGGCCACGTTGACCCGACCGACCTCGATGCCATCCATCATCTGGTAGAAGCCCCGGCCGACCTTCGCCTCGCCGCCGAGCACGGCGGAGGCGGGGACGTTGACCCCGTCGAGCACCATCTCGGTGGTCTCGACGCCCTTGTAGCCCATCTTGTCGATCTTGCCGGGGATGGTCAGGCCCGGCGCCGTCTCGCCGAATCCGGGCTCCTTCTCGAGCAGGAAGGTGCTCATGTTGCCGTACACCGAGTCGGCCCCGGCGTCGGTCTTGACCAGGGTGGCCACCACCGACGAGTACGCCCCGTTGGTCAGCCACATCTTCTGGCCGTTGAGGACGAAGGTGTCGCCCTCGCGGACGGCCTTCGACTTGATCGCCGAGACGTCCGAGCCGCACTCCGGCTCGGACATGGAGAAGGCGCCGCGCACCTCGCCGGTGGCCATCCGGGGCAGCAGCCGGGCCTTCTGCTCCGCCGAGCCGTGCTGCGAGATCAGGTACGCCACGATGAAGTGGGTGTTGACGATGCCGGAGATCGACATCCAGCCCCGGGACAGCTCCTCGACCACCAGGGCGTAGGTCAGCAGAGACTCACCCAGGCCGCCGTACTCCTCGGCGATGGTGAGGCCGAAGAGGCCCATCTCGCGCATCCCGTCGAGGATGTCGGTGGGGTACTCGTCGGCGTGCTCCAGCCGCTGGGCGTGCGGGATGATCTCCTTGTCGGCGAACTCCCGGACGGTCTCCAGGATCGACCGCTGCACGTCGGTCAGGCCGGGCGTCTGGGCGAGTCGGGCCATCTCAGCCTCCGGGGGATCGGCGCATTACTCGTGGGTAACTGAACGCTCGGTCAGTATCGGTCGCGCGACCGGCGGAGCCAAGGTGACCAGTCCACACAACCGCTGTGAAAAGGTTCACCGCTGCGGGTAGCGTCCGCAAGAGAGAGGGTCGTTGACCTGCGACGGAGGGGGCGAGCGGGCGTGAGCCAAACACCCGGTGAGCCGGACCAGCCGCCGTCGCCGTACGAGCCGCCGGCCTACGGCCAGCCGTACGGGCACCCGCAGCAGCCACCGTGGGGCCAGCAGCCGCCGTACGCCCCGCAGCCCCCGTACGGCCAGTACGGGCCGCCCGGGCAGGGGCCCCGACCGCGCGGCGGCGGGCCCAACGTGCTCGCCATCCTGTCGCTGGTCTTCGCCTTCGTCTTCGCGCCGGCCGGGATCGTCCTCGGTCACCTCGCCAAGCGGCAGATCCGGCAGACCGGTGAGGAGGGCGACCAGCTCGCCACCTGGGGGCTGATCCTCAGCTACATCTTCACCGCGCTCGGGCTGCTCGTCTGCTGCGGCTGGATCGGCCTGGCCATCTGGGCCAACTCCGACAACGGCAGCTACCGCTGACGGTCAGCGGAACTGCGCCTCCCGGACACTGTTGCCGCCGTCGACCACCAGCATCTGCCCGGTGATGTACGAGGCGGCCGGCGAGCAGAGGAAGGCGATCGCGGCGGCCACCTCGTCCGGCGTGCCGGGGCGCCCGACCGGGGTGCCCAGCCCCTGCTTGATCTCGGCCATGGTGGACGCCGCGGTGTGGATGATGCCGGGCGCGACCGCGTTCACCGTCACCCCGTCGGCGATCATCTCCATCGCCAGCGCCCTGGTCAGCCCCACCACGCCCGCCTTCGCCGCCGCGTATCCGGCCTCGGTGGGCAGCGCGTTGACCGGGCCTGCGGTGGCGGCGAGGTTGACGATCCGCCCCCAGCCCCGCTCGGCCATCCCGCCGATGAACGCGCGGCTGCACAGGAACGCGGTGCTCAGGTTGCGGTCGATCTCGCCGCGCCACTCGTCGTAGCTGAGCTGCGCCACCGGCCGCAGCACCTCCGGGCTGGCTCGGCTGGCCAGGCCCGCGTTGTTGACCAGCACCTCGACGTCGCCGAGCTGCTCGGCGACCGCGTCGGCCAGCGCGCCCACCTCGGACTCGTCCGTGAGGTCGGCGACGAACCCGGTCACGCCCAGCTCGCCGGCGCGCTCGTGGATCCGCCGGGTGGTGGAGACGATCGCCACCCGGGCGCCGAGGTCGGCGAGGCGGTGCGCGGTCGCGTACCCGATGCCGTCCGGGCTGCCGGCCCCGGTGACCAGGGCGACCCGGCCGTCCAGGCGCATGGTGGCCGGCTCGGCGAGCGGCGCCGGCTGGTCCTGGTCGGCGGACCCGGCCGGGCCGCCGCCGCGGTTGCGCCGCACCAGCCCTGGACGGCTCACGTCCCGTCGCGACCGACCGCCGCGCGCGTCAAGTGCCATGCCGAGATCCTGCCCGCTGTGGACGTTGCGGGCAACGCCGGCACCCGGAAAGGGGGTCCTCGGCGCGGCGGCCCGCTGACTACCCTGACGACACCACGTCTACGGAGATGATTCTGATGAGCTATCCCCCACCGTCCGGTGGCTGGCAGGACCCGTCGGCGGCGGGTCACCAGTCGAGCCCACCGGCCGACCCGACGCTGCCGATGGGCAACCCGATCCCGAGCCAGCCGACCCCGGCCGACCCGTACGCGGCGCCCGGCTACCCGCCCGCCGGGGGCGACCCGTACGCGGCGCCCGGCTACCCGCCCGCCGGAGGCGGCCCGTACGCCGCGCCCGGCTACCCGCCCGCGGGAGGCGACCCGTACGCGGCGGCCGGCTATCCGCCGCCGGCCCACCCCGCGTACGGCCAACCGTCGAGCAAGACCAACACCCTGGCCATCGTGGCGCTGGTGCTCTCGCTGGTGGGCTTCACCTCCTGCATCACCGCCCCGATCGGCGCGATCATGGGACACGTGGCCCGCAAGCAGATCCGGGAGACCGGTGAGCATGGCGAGGGCATGGCGAAGGCCGCCATCATCATCGGCTGGATCCTCACCGTGCTGATGGTGCTGCTGATCGCGGTCTATGTCGTGATCATCATCATCGCCATCGGCTCGGACACCGGCGGCAGCACGCCCACCTTCTGACCCGCGGTGCCGCCCCGGCTCCCGGGGCGGCACCGGCGGCCGGCGGTCAGTCCGTGGGCGGGGTGAAGGACGAGGTGCGCGTCATCCCGGCCGCGCGGCCCTTGGCGGCGACCACCAGCGCCATCTTCCGGGACGCCTCGTCGATCATCTCGTCGCCGAGCATCACCGCGCCGAGCTTGCCGCCCGCCTCCGACGTGTACCAGTCGTACGCGTCGAGGATCATTTCGGCGTGGTCGTAGTCGGCCTGGGCCGGCGAGTAGACCTCGTTGGCCGCGTCGATCTGGCCCGGATGCAGCACCCACTTGCCGTCGAAGCCCAACGCCGCCGAGCGCCTGGCCACCTCGCGGAACGCGTCCACGTCCCGGATCTGCAGGAACGGGCCGTCGATCGCCTGCTTGTCGTGCATCCTTGCGGCCATCAGGATGCGCATCAGGATGTAGTGGTAGGGGTCGCCCGGGTAGTCCGGGATCAGCGCGCCGACCACCAGCGACTTCATGTTGATCGAGGCCATGAAGTCGGCCGGGCCGAAGATGATGGTCTCGACCCGGGGCGAGGCGGCCGCGATGGCGTCCACGTTGACCAGGCCGGCGGCGTTCTCGATCTGCGCCTCGATGCCGATCCGGCCGAGTTCCAGGCCGAGGGTCTTCTCGATCTGGGTGAGCGTCAGGTCCAGCCACTGCACCTGGGCGGCGTCCTGCACCTTCGGCAACATGATGCAGTCCAGGTTGGCGCCGGCGCCCTCGACGACCTCGATGACGTCCCGGTAGGTCCACGGCGTGGTCAGGTCGTTGACCCGGACCACCCGGGTCTTGCCCGCCCAGTCGCCCTCGTTCAGCGCGGCGACGATGTTCTTTCGAGCGTCCGGCTTGGCCAGCGGAGCGACCGCGTCCTCCAGGTCGAGGAAGACCTGGTCCGCCGGGAGACCCTGGGCCTTGCCGAGCATCTTGACGCTGGAACCCGGCACGGCGAGGCAGGACCGGCGAGGGCGACCGACAGCGGCCATGGATGCGCTCCTTCCAGCGTCTGCGGGCACGCCGACGCGACCAGACGGAAATCCGCGAACTTAACGATCCCAAAGGGCGTAGTGACGCCACGGTAACCTCGTGCCGTGACCGGGGTGAATGAACCTGTGGAAGATCTCACTGAGCGTCGGACCGTGGTGGTGACGGGCGCCAGCTCGGGCATCGGACTGGCCGCGGCGGTGGACCTGGCCCGCCGCGGTGACCAGGTCGTGCTGGTCGGCCGGGACCCGGCCCGGCTCCGGGCCGCCGGCGACCGGGTACGCGAGTGCTGCGGCGAGCCGCCCGAGCTGTTCCGCGCCGACTTCGCCGTGCTGGACGACGTACGCCGGCTCGCGGACAAGCTGCGTGCGGCGTACGACCGGATCGACGTGCTCGCCAACAACGCCGGCGCGATCGTGCTCCAGCCGGTCACCACCGTCGACGGCTTCGAACTGACCGTGCAGGCCAACCACCTCGCCCCGTTCCTGCTCAGCAACCTGCTGCGGGATCGGATCGGGCGGATGGTGGTGACCGCCTCCGGCGCCCACCGCAGCGGCGTGCTCGACCCGGACGACCTGAACGTGGTGCTGCGCCGCTACCGGCCGATGCGCGCGTACGGCACCAGCAAGCAGGCGAACATCCTCTTCGCCGCCGAGGCGGCCCGGCGCTGGCCGGACGTGCCGGCGTACTCGTTCCACCCGGGCGTGGTGCGCACCCGGTTCGGCAACGAGAGCCCGCTGGTCGCCCTCGGCATGCGGCTGCTGCCGTTCCGCAGCCCCGAGCGGGGCGCGGAGACCCTGGTCTGGCTGGCCAATCAGGACCCGTCCCGGCTGGTTAACGGCGGCTACTACCACGACCGGCGGCCCCGTCGGCCGCTGCCGAAGGCGGCCGACCCGGCGCTCGCCGCCCGGCTCTGGACCGCCAGCGCGCAGGCCGTCGGCCTCGACGGCTGAGGCGTTTTCCGCTGTCGCGCCGCCCGGTCCGCGGGGATACTGCGCCGCATGACCGAGGACGAGGCAACCCTGCATGTCGGTGGAACGGACGACGATCTGGCCGCCCGGGTCGAACGGGAGCTCACCGCCTACAACAACGCGGCCACCGGCGCCGACGACGAGGCCGACATCTCGATCTGGGTCACCGGCGCGGACGGCGAGTTGATCGGCGGGCTGACCGGCTGGACCTGGGGCGGCCGGGCCGGGATCAACACCATGTGGGTACGCGCCGACCAGCGGCACCGCGGCTGGGGCGGACGCATGCTGCGGGCCGCCGAGGCGGAGGCCCGCAGGCGGGGCTGCACCGAGATCTCGGTGGCGTCGTTCTCGTTCCAGGCGCCGGCGTTCTACCGAAGGCACGGCTACACCGACACCGGGATCCGGGACGGCATCCCGGGCGGACACGTCGACCAACAGTTCTGGAAACCGCTGGTCGACGACCCGGCGGGCGTGCTCCGGGTGGTCGCCCTGGTCGACCTGGGCACCGACACCGAGGCCGGCCGGCGGTACGAGGACGGGGTGCTCGCGCTGCTCGGGCGGCACGGCGGACGGCTGGAACGGCGGCTGCGGACCGGGGACGGGCGGACCGAGGTGCACGTGATCCGGTTCGCCGCCCGGGCCGGCTACGACTGGTTCCTGGCCGACCCGGAACGGGCCGCGCTCCGCGCCGACCTGGGCGACGCCGCCCCCACCGGTCAGGTGCTGGAGGTCCAGGACGTGTGAGCCCTACTCGGCGACGTGAACCGGGACGCTGGTGACCACCACGCCGGGCAGGGCCCGCAGGGCGGCGCGCAGCCGCTGCTCGGCGCGGCTGTGCAGCAGCCGGTGCCAGCGGTGGCGGAGCACCACCTCCGGCACGATCACGGTCAGGGTCAGCTCCGGCCGGGTGGCGTGCAGCGCCTCCAGGTAGTGCGCGAGCGGCCCGATCACCGCCCGGTACGGCGACACGATCGTCTCCAGCCGCAGGTGGTCGCCCCAGGCCCGCCACTGGTCGCGGAACCGGTCCGCCTCGGCGTCCTCGGGGGCGATGTGCACGGCCAGCGTCGGCTGGCCCAGCGACGCCGCGTACGCCATGGCGCGCAGCGACGCCCGGTTCAGCCGGGCCACCGGCACCACCACGAGATGGCGTACCTCCTGGGGCAGCCGCTCGCCCTCGGCCGACCCGCCGGGTCCCCGCGGCGCGTTACCTGACGTGGGCCCGGGGGACGGCGGTGGGTGCAGCGTCAGGTTGTCGTCCAGCCGGGCGTAGTGGCGGTGGATCCCGCGGCTGAGCAGCACCAGGGTGGGTACCGCGATCACCACCAGCCAGGCACCCTGGGCGAACTTGCCGATCGCGGCGGTCACCAGCACCAGCCCGGAGAGGGTGGCGCCGACCGCGTTGAGCACCAGTCGGCGTCGCCAGCCCCGGTCCCGGTGCCGGCGCCAGTGCACGACCATGCCGGCCTGCGACAGCGTGAAGGCGAGGAACACGCCGACGGCGTAGAGCGGGATCAGCGACGCGGTGTGCCCGCGGAAGGCGACGAAGATGAGCGCCGCGGCGACGGCGAGCGCGACCAGGCCGTTGTTGAACGACAGCCGGTCCCCCAGGTGCAGGAACCGCCGGGGGGCGTGGCCGTTGCGGGCCATGAAGAAGAGCAGCCGGGGAAAGTCGTTGAACGCGGTGTTCGCCGCCAGCAGCAGGATCAGCGCGGTGGCGGCCTGGAGGAACGCGTACCAGGGCCCGGTGGGGAAGGTGAGCCGGCCGAGCTGGGACAGGATCGTCTGGTCCGGCCGGGGCACCAGGCCGTTCAGGTGGATCAGGCCGATCAGCCCGGCGAAGAGCACCACCAGCATGGTGACCATCCAGCCGAGCGTGGTGCGGGCGTTGCGCCACTCCCTGGGCCGGAACGCCGGGATCGCGTTCGACACCGCCTCGATGCCGGTCATCGACACCGCCCCCGAGGAGAACGCCCGCAGCACCAGCAGCAGGCCCAGCCCCTCCGCCGCCGGCACGGGCGGCGGCGGCACCGGCGCGAAACCCCGGGCCGCCGCGCGCGCGTAGCCGACCACCAGCACGGCCAGGACCGCGGCCACGAAGGCGTACGTGGGCAGCACGAAGATGTTGCCGGCGGTACGCACCCCGCGCAGGTTCCCGGCCAGCAGCACGGCGATCACCAGCACCCCGAGCGGCACGGTGAACGGGGTGAGTCCGGGCATCGCCGAGGTGATCGCGCTCACCCCCGCCGCGATCGACACCGACACGGTGAGCACGTAGTCGAGCATCAGCCCGGCCGCGGCGGCGAGTCCCGCCGTCGTCCCGAGGTTGTCACCGGCCACGATGTACGACCCGGCGCCGTGCGGGTACGCGGGGATGGTCTGCCGGTACGACAGCCCCACCGCGATCATGAGCACCACCAGCACTGCGGCCAGCGGCAGGGAGAGCCCGAGCGCGCCGCTGCCGGCGAGCACCAGCACGACCAGCATCGCCTCCGGCCCGTACGCCACCGAGCTGAGCAGGTCGGAGGAGAGGATCGGCAGCGCGATCAGCTTCCGCATCCGCTCGTACAGCACGGCGGAGCTGGACAGCGGCGGGCCGAAGAGCGTCCGGCGCAGCCGGGTGAGCACCCGCCCGGTCCGGGACCCGGGCTCGTGGGCCGGCCCGGTGGCGCACAGCTCGTCCGGTTCCTCGACGGTGAACATGTTGATCGGGGCCAGCCGCCCGAACCGGCTCGGCGCCGGACCGGGCCGGTTGCGGCCCAGGGTCGGGTCGACGGGCAGTTCGTCAGCGTGCCGAGGGGTCTGCCAGCGTTCCCCGATCCGGCCCAATGCCGCCTGCTCCTCGGGGCCCAACGGCGGGAACTCGGCCGAGGGGGTGACGAGTGTGCCCCGATCGGGCTCGTCACCCTGCCGCTCCGTCTGCGCCCCCACCCTCCGCACTTTCATCGAAAGCGGCGGCTCGGGAGGCGGAATCGCCACACTCCCCGGAAAAGTGTGGCCGCCGCGTCACGGGCGGCCGGTGTCAGTCGGTGAGCGCGGCGGCGTCGGCGGGGACCGGAACCGGCTCGGCGCGGCGGCCGGCGCGGGCGCCGCCGAGCACGACCACGGCCACGCCGGCCAGCAGCAGCGCGAGCCCCGGCAGGGCGAGCGGGCGGGGCAGTTGGCCCAGCCAGGCCCAGGCGATCAGGGCCGCGCCGGGCGCCTCCAGCAGGATCAGCACGCTGACCGTGGTGGCGGAGACCCGGTGCAGGGCGTAGTTGAACATCGAGTGACCGAGCAGTTGGGCGCCGGCCACCAGGCCGAGGATCGCCAGCCAGGTGCCCGCCGGGTAGCCGTGCAGGCGTACCCCGCCGAGCAGGCAGACCACCAGCAGCACAGCCGCGCAGACCCCGTAGCAGATGGTGGTGTAGGTGGTGGTGCTGATGGTGGCCCGAGCGCGCTCGCCGAAGGCGGTGTAGACCGCGGCGAACATGCCGCCGGTCACGGCGAGCAGGTCACCGGCGAAGGCCCGGCCGGAGACGGCGAAGTCGGCGCCGGTGGCCAGCACCGCGCCGAGCACCGCCACGGCGATCCCGGCCCACACCGCCAACGGCCGCCGGCGGCCCTGCCAGCGGGCGATCAGCCCCTGCCACACCGGCTGGGTGGCGCCCAGCGCGGTGGCGGCGGCGACCGTGGTGAGCTGCGCGCTCGGCATCCAGGTGGCGAAGTGGGCGGCCAGCGCCACCCCGGAGAGTACGCAGTAGAGCGCCTCGCGCCGGCCGGCGCCCACGGTCAGCGCCCGGAACTCGGCACGCCGCCGGGCCAGCGAGACCGGACCGAGCACGGCCACCGACAGCAGGTTCCGCCAGCAGGCGACGGCGAGGGCCGGCGCGGCGGCGAACGCGACCAGAGGGGCAGACGACGAGACGGCGGCGACCGCCAGCACGAGCGCGCCGAGAGTCAGCGCATCGGGGGGAGGGCGGTGCGGAGCGGACGACACGGAGAGCAATCCTCACACGAACAGGGGACACCACGGATGGTCAGCACTCCGTTACGATCATGCGCGTCCCGGCGACTCCCCCCTCGACGTCCGGAGGCACTCCCCCATGCCCAGCTACCATGCGGTGCTGTTCGACTTCTTCGGCACCCTGACCCGCTGCGTCCAGCGTGGTTCCGCCCACCAGGCCACCGCCGAGTTGCTCGGCTGTCCGGCCGACACCCTGGTCGAGGTGCTCGACCGCACCTACTACCAGCGCGCCAGCGGCCAGTTCGGCAACGCCGAGGCGACCCTGCGCTGGGTCTGCGACCAGGCGGGTGTCCACCCCTCCGACCTGGCGGTACGCGCCGCCGTCGCCTCCCGCCACCGGGCGATCCGCGCCGACACCCGGCTGCGGGACGAGGCGGTCCCGGTGCTGGCCGCGCTACGTCAGCGGGGCGTACGCACCGGGCTGATCAGCGATTGCACCCACGAGTTGCCCGCGTTCCTGCCCCAGCTCGCGGTCGCGCATCTGCTCGACGTACGGGTCTTCTCGGTGCAGTTCGGGTGCTGCAAGCCGGACCCGGCGCTCTACCTGGCCGCCTGCCGCCGGCTCGACCTCGCCCCGGCCGACTGCCTCTACGTGGGCGACGGAGGCAGCCAGGAACTCACCGGCGCGGAGCGGGCCGGCATGACGGCGGTCCGGCTGGCCGCCCCGGACCTGGCCGGGCACATGGTCTTCAACGCCGACCGGTGCTGGGACGGCCCGGTGCTGACCTCGCTGACCGAGGTGCTCGACCTGCTCGACCCGGTCCCCTGCGCCGTTTCGGTCTGAGGTTCAGCGGCGGCGCACCTTGTGCAGCCGGAACGGCTTGCGGGTAGCCCGGACCACGGGGGCCTCCCGGGGCGGCTCGGCCAGCGACTCGGCCGGCAGGTCGGCACCCGCCACCGGGGTGCCCGCCGGGGCCAGCCGGTTCAGCGCGCAGCCCTCGGTGGCCCAGCGTCCGATCAAGTCGGCGGTGGGGCCGGAGGCGTTGAGCCGCTTCGCCGCGACCAGCGGTGCGGCGGCCCCCCACTCCTCCGTACCCGGTTGCAGCCGGGTGACCCGGGCCGGCCAGGTGACGATCCGGCCGCCGTGGTCGCCGCGCAGGGTCACCTGCGCCGCGTCGGCGTCGGCCAGCCCGGGAGCGGACTGCTCGCCGGGGCCGCTGACCACGAGCAGCGTCCCCTCCAGCGGCAGGCACCAGAGCGCCACCGCCGGGCCCTTCCCGACGCTCACCCAGCAGACGGCCGCCTTCTTCACCGCCTCGTCGACCAGCGGCGTCACCTCGCGGCTGTCCAACTCGTCCGTCACACCGGCATCCTCTCGTACGCGCGCACGTCGGCGGTGGGCGCTGGTCAGCCCACGAAGGGCGGGACGGCGATCTCGCCGCGGGCCACCGGCATCACCTGGCCGGCGACCGTCGCGCCCACGGCCACTCCACCGGCCGCGGTCACCGTGCAGGCCAGCGCGGACGGGCGGTTGATCTCGATGCCCTGGCGGACCGCGTACGCCGAACGCCCCTCGCCGGGCAGCAGCCCGCTGGCGACCAGCCAGACCCCGAGGCCCAGCGCGGCCGAGCCGGTGGCCGGGTCCTCCGGCACGCCGAGCCCCGGCACGAACACCCGCGCGTGCGCGGTCTGCGTGGCCGGGTCCCAGGAGAAGACGCTCACGTGCTCCACGCCGTACCGCTCCGCCGCTGGCAGGTTCAGCTTGGCCCGGGCCACCACGTCGGGGCGTACCGGAAGGTACGGAAACTCCAGGCCGCAGCCGGCCACCCGCGGTGCCGGGCCGGCGTGGTCGGCGGCGGTGAGGCCGACCATCTCCAGCAGCGGCTCCGGGTCGAGCTCGGGGCCGAGGGTGGGCGTGCCGCCGGTGAGGGTCGCGCCCGTCGCGGTCACCTCGATCGGCAGCACCCCGGCACCGCACTCCTGACTGACCTGGCCCGCGCCGAACATGCCGCGTCGGCTCGCGGTCACCGCCGCGCCCACGCTCGGATGGCCGGCGAACGGCAGCTCCTCGGCCGGGGTGAAGATCCGCGCCCGGTACGTCGCCCCGACCTGTGTCGGCGGCAGCACGAACACCGTCTCCGACAGGTTGAACTCCAGCGCGAGCGCCTGCATCTGTTCCGTGGCCAGCCCTTCCGCGCCGAACACCACGGCCAGCGGGTTGCCGGCGAACGGGCGGTCGGTGAAGACGTCCACGATCTCGTAGGCCAAGGTCGACATGTTGATAAACACTAGGCCCTTAGGCTGGTGCTGTGAGCACGCCGAACCGGGTCTACCTCGCTCGACTCGCCGGAGTCGCCGTCTTCGACCCGAACGGCGACCAGGTGGGCCGGGTCCGCGACGCGGTCGCCCGGCTGCGGCCGAGCCCGCAGTCGCCCGAGGTGGTGGGTCTGGTCGCCGAGATGCCGATGCGCCGACGCATCTTCCTCTCCATCAACCGGATCACCTCCATCGACCCGGACGCCGTCGTCCTGGGCAGCGGCACCCTCAACCTGCGCCGCTTCGAGAAGCGCCCCAACGAGCTGCTGGTGCTGCAGGAGCTGCTGGACCGGCGGGTGCAGTTGGAGAACCGGCAGCCCGGCACGGTGGTCGACGTGGCGATGGAACGCAGCCGCGGCGGCGAGTGGCCGCTGACCCGGGTGGCCGTCCGCGAGCAGACCGGCCGGCTCACCCGCCGCGGCCACCTCCAGCAGGTCGAGTGGGACCGGGTACGCGGCCTCGGCGGGGTGGGCGACACCCGCGGTACGGCCAACCTCCTCGCCGTCCTGGAGGACATGCGCCCCGCCGACCTGGCCAACGCGTTGCAGGACCTGCCCGACGCCCGACGCAACGAGGTGGCGGCCGCGCTGGACGACGAGCGCCTCGCCGACGTGCTCAGCGAGCTGCCGGAGCACGACCAGGTGGAGATCCTGGCCGCACTGGACCGGGAACGCGCCGCCGACGTGCTCGAGGAGATGGAGCCGGACGACGCCGCCGACCTGCTCAACGAACTGCCGCCGCCGGAGCAGGACGTGCTGCTGGACCTGATGGAGCCGGACGAGGCCGACCCGGTACGCCAGCTGCTGCGCTACGCCTCGGGCACCGCGGGCAGCGTGATGACCTCCGAGCCGGTCATCCTGCCCCCGGACGCCACGGTGGCCGAGGCACTCGCCCGGATCCGGGAGCCGCAGCTTTCCCCCGCCGTGGCCGCCCAGGTCTTCGTGACCCGCGCCCCGATGACCACCCCCACCGGCCGCTACTTGGGCATGGTCCACTTCCAGCGGCTGCTCCGGGAGCCCCCGGCCGACCTGCTCGGCGGGGTGGTGGTCAACGACATCGACCCGCTGCGACCGACCACCCCGCTGCCCGAGATCACCCGCCGGATGGCCACCTACGACCTGGTCGCCATGCCGGTGGTGGACCGCAGCAACCGGCTCGTCGGGGCGGTGACCGTGGACGATGTGCTGGACCACTCGCTGCCCCGCGACTGGCGCAACCGGGACGTCGCACCGGCCCCGGCCGCCGCCGAGGCGGAGACCCTGGACGGTGGCGATGGCTGACCAGCGACGGGCCGAGCGACTGGACCAGCCACGCGAACCCCGGGGCGTCCGGCTGCCCCGGGTCGACCAGGAGACCTTCGGCCGGTGGTCCGAGGGGATCGCCCGCGGCATGGGCACGGCCAACTTCATCGTCTACATGACGCTGGTCATCGGCGCGTGGTTCGCCTGGAACACCCTCGCTCCGCCGAGTTGGCGCTTCGACCCGTACACCTTCACCTTCCTCACCCTGCTCCTGTCCATCCAGGCCTCGTACGCGGCCCCGCTGATCCTGCTGGCACAGAACCGGCAGTCGGACCGGGACCGGATCGCACTGGAGGAGGACCGGCGGCGCGCCACCATGCAGAAGGCCGAGACGGAATACCTGGCCCGGGAGATCGCCGCGCTGCGGATCGCCGTGGGCGAGGTGGCCACCCGGGACTTCGTCCGCTCGGAGCTGGCCCGGCTGGCCGAGGAGCTGGACGAGGCGGCGCAGCGGCGGCAGCGGCGGGAGCGCCGGCAGCCGGCCCGGGAGCCCCGGCGGCACGGCGGCGAGTCACTCGACGAGCCGCAGGACGAACTGGACGGCGACTACGCCCGGGACCGGCGCCCGGAGGGCTGAGCCGGGCGGTGACCGGCACGTCGCCCGGGCCGCCGGCAGCCGCGGGAAAGTATTGAACGCCGCGCGCCTCAAGGGGCCAGGCGAGCGGCGTTCGCCTCGATCGTCCCACTTCGCGGCACGGCCCGTCCACCCCTCGGTCGCGTCATCGATTCGCTCACACCGGCCCCCGCCACGGCGGACGCCAATGACCAGCGACGTAGCATTGCGGGCATGTCAGCACCCGTCAGCACCGTCTCCGACGCGATCCAGGCCGCCCTGGCCACCGTCAACGACCCGGAGATTCGTCGGCCCATCACCGAGCTCGGCATGGTCCGTTCCGCCGAGGTCGGCGACGACGGCGTCGTCCGGGTCGAGCTGCTGCTCACCGTGGCTGGCTGCCCGCTGAAGGACAAGCTGCGTACCGACATCACCGCAGCCGTCGGCGCGGTGCCCGGCGTGACCGGCGTCGAGATCGAGTTCGGTGTGATGAGCCCGGAACAGCGCCAGGAGCTCCAGTCGAAGCTGCGCGGGGGCGGCGGCCAGGAACCGGTCATCCCGTTCGCCCAGCCCGGCTCCCGCACCCGGGTGTACGCCGTCGCCAGCGGCAAGGGCGGTGTCGGCAAGTCCAGCGTCACGGTCAACCTGGCCGCCGCGCTGGCCGCCCGCGGCCTCTCGGTCGGCGTGGTGGACGCCGACATCTACGGCCACTCGGTGCCCCGGATGCTCGGCGCCGAGGGCGCCCCGACCCGGGTCGAGGACATGATCATGCCGCCGCAGTCGCACGGCGTGAAGGTCATCTCGATCGGCATGTTCACCCCGGGCAACACGGCGGTCGTCTGGCGCGGTCCGATGCTGCACCGGGCGCTGCAGCAGTTCCTCGCCGACGTCTACTGGGGCGACCTGGACGTGCTCCTGCTGGACCTGCCCCCGGGCACCGGCGACATCGCGATCTCGGTGGCCCAGCTGCTGCCGAACGCGGAGATCCTGGTCGTCACCACCCCGCAGACCGCCGCCGCCGAGGTGGCCGAGCGGGCCGGCGCCATCGCGCTGCAGACCCACCAGCGGGTGGTCGGCGTCATCGAGAACATGTCCTGGCTGGAGCTGCCGGACGGCTCCCGGATGGAGGTCTTCGGGGCCGGCGGCGGCGAGGCGGTCGCCGAGTCGCTGACCCGGACCATCGGCGCGCAGGTGCCGGTGCTGGGACAGATCCCGCTGGACACCCGGGTCCGCGAGGGCGGCGACGCCGGCACCCCGATCGTGCTGGCCCAGCCGGACGCACCGGCCGCCAAGGCGATCCTGCAGGTCGCCGACCGGCTGGCCGTCCGCCGCGAGTCCCTGCTCGGCAAGCCCCTGGGCCTCAAGCCCGCCGGCCGCTGACCCCTGACCTCCCTGACCCACCTCACCGACCCTCCCCGGCCTCCCGCCCGGGAGGGTCGCTGACGTTCCGGCCCGCCTCGTTGATCATGGGGTTGGCGGTGCGACACGCCGATCCGTGCGCCGCCAACCTCATGATCAACGGCGCCGGGGGGTCGGGAAGCCCTGGGGGCGGACGGGTCAGGTGGCGTCGTCGTAGCTGGCGCGGGGGGCCGGGGCGGGGGCCGTGCTGCCGGTGGCGGTGATCGGACGGGTGGTGTTCCGCACGTCGGCCGCCTTCGCGACCTCCTTCAGGTCGTCGTGCACGCCGCTGACGTCCGCGCGCAGGCCGTCGTACATGCTCTGCAGCGGCTTCCGGATGGCCTGCTCGTCCTCCTCGCTGAGCAGGTGCTTCCGGATGAACGCCTTCGGGTGCAGGTCCTCCAGCTGGATGTCGGTGCCCAGCTCACGGCTCAGGTCGCCGGTGGCGTTCCGGGCCATGGCGCGCAGGTTACGGACCATCCGGAGCCCGTCGTTGATCACGGTGGGCAGCCGGTCGCCGAAGATCAGCAGCGCCAGGAGCAGCAGGGCGCCGATCTCCCACCAGTTCAGGTTCTCGAACACTCCGGCCTCCTCGTCCGCGTCCATGGCAAGACTACGCACGTCACCGGGCTGTCCGGGAGGGGGAGAGGGGTGCTCACTTCGCGTCTGCGGCCAGCGTTACCGAAGTGTTCTGCCGGGTTGTACCCCGCCGATACTCCACCGTCACCACCGATCCGGGGGCGTACTTGCGGACGAGTGCCACCAGATCGGTCGGGTCGGTCATCGGATGCCGGTTGAGCCGGAGCACCACATCCCCGGCACGCAGCCCGGCCGCCGCCGCCGGCCCGGACGGCTCGACGGCGTTGAGACGTACGCCACCGCCGGACACGCCGGTGCCGCCCACCTGGGCGCCGATCACCGTGCGCCGAGCCTTGCCGGTGCCGATGATGTCCTGGGTGATCCGCTTCGCCTGGTTGATCGGGATGGCGAAGGCGAGCCCGATGTTGCCGGCCTCCTGCCCGTCGGCGACCAGCGACTTGATGGTCGAGTTCACCCCGACCACCCGGCCGCCGGAGTCGACCAGCGGACCGCCGGAGTTGCCGTGGTTGACCGCCGCGTCGGTCTGGATCGCCGCGTAGTAGCGCGTCGGGCCGCCCGGCTCGCCGGCCTGCATGGTCCGGTCCACCGCGCTGACGATGCCGGCGGTGACCGTGTTGGCGAGCGAGAGCGGCGAGCCGATGGCGAGCACCGGGTCCCCGACGGCGAGCGCGTCCGAGTCGCCGAACTCCACCGGCTGCAACCCGGTACGCGTCACCTTGATCACGGCGATGTCCGACTCCGGATCCTGCCCGACGACCGTGGCCGGCGCCGAGCTGCCGTCATTGAAGATCACCGTGGCCTTGCTGGCGCCGCCGGCGACGACGTGGTCGTTGGTGATGATGTGCCCCTCGGCGCTGACCACGAAGCCGGAGCCCTCGCTGGTGCCGCCCAGGCTGGCCACCCGGATGGTCACCACACTGGGCAGCACCTTCTCGGCGACGCCTGCCAGGGACTCGGGCTTGCGCTGGGCGAGCGCCGGAGCCGACGGGGACGGCGCGCCGAGGGTGGTCACCGCACTGCCGCGCAGGAAGGCGTACGTCAGGGCACTGCCAAGCGAGCCGGCCAGCAGGGCGGTAATGAGCGAGACCAGCACCACCTGCCGCAGCTTCGGCCGGCCCTGCGCGTCCGGATCGGTCACCGGCTCCGGTTCGCCGGCGCCGACCGGGGCGGCGGGGACCACCACCGCGGCGGGTGCGTACGGGTCGCGCCACGGATCGGCGAGTGCGTCGGACCACCAGGGCGAGGTCGTGCCCTGAAGGCCCTGCGGCCAGCTCCCGGGGAGCGTGCCGCCCCCGGCGCCGTATGTGCCCTGGGGGCGCTGCGGCGGACTCCCGGGGGTCGTGCCACCCCCGGCGCCCGGTATGCCCGGGGGCGGACTCCCGGGCGCCGGCCCTCCCGCCGGTGCCGGGGTCCCGCCGGGCTGGCGCCAGTCCCAGCCGTCGGTCACGTCGGTGCCTCCCAGTCCGTCCCGCACGTCCCGTGGCGCGGGGCCGGCGAAGCCGGCCGTGCCGCACGGGACACCGTCCAGGATTGCACGAATGCCCCGAACGGAGTCAGGGGTTGCCCGGCCGTGATCGTCGCAGAGCACACTCGCGGCTGCGCGCGTCGGATCACGCCTATGGGCTGAACAACTTGATTATGAATCTTCACTGGCCATAGGTTGACCGTGTGGATCTTCTTCGACTCCCGAAGGCCGCGAAGCGTTTCGGTGGTCACCCCGTGATGCTTCTTTTGGGCCCGGGAAGATTCCGGTGATGTGGGTCGGCCGTACGCGTCGGTTCTCCTCGATCGATCTCGAGGCGATGAGCCGGTGAGCGGGAAGCTGCCGCTGGCCGAAGGCGAGGTCTTGCGTACCGCGTGCGCTCGCACTGTGGTGCGTGCGGGTGTGGACGAGAAGACCGGTGAGGTCCTGTCCCAGGCGGTGCTTGCGCAACGTATCGGCTGGTGTGCCGATCTGGTGGCGGGCATGGTCTGCGCCCTGGTTGGCGAGCACTGGAACACCGCGGATGTACAGGTGTTGGCCTCCGGGCAGGATGCGGGCGGCCGGAAACTGCCGCCGAATGCGTGGATGGCGCTGCGGCGCTTGGGCTGGGCCGCCGCCGCGCCCAAGGGTGTGAGGGTAAATGACCGGATCGTGCGGATGGCTCAGGAGCAGGCGGGGCGGCTCCTGCGTTCGGCGACGTGGCGTGCTGACCTGACAGCCGGGATCCTGGCGACCTGGCCAGCCGATCCGCGCAGACGCACCCCGCAGGAATGGGAGCAGGTACGCAAATCGGTTCCGGGCGGGGAGCATCTGCCGTCCAGCGTCATCAAGGGCCGCACTCGTCAGGTCGCCACGTTCCTTGCCGCGCATGGCCGCCTGCCGGTGGACGTGTTCGAGCTTGAAGACGCCCCGAACGTCCCGCGGATGCTGCTGCTGGCCGCGTGTGATAGGCAAGAGGCCACCATCGAACGCAGCCGGACCGACCCCACAAGTGTGTTGCTGCGCTTGCAGCTTCCCTCACGCCCGGATCCGCGGGCGTATCGGGACTGGACGTGGGTGGCCTGTCCCATCACGCTGCCGCCCACGGTCCCTGCGGGCGCGGTGGTGCACCTGCCCACTCTCCGCGTGACCGGCCGGCAGGTGCGAGCCGACGTCGCGTACACCCACGCCGTGCCGAAAACCCGGCGCATCGGGCACTCGGTGGCGCTCGGTGTGGACTGGGGCCTGAACACCCTGTTGTCCGCCGGAGCCCTACGACTCCACAAGGATGGGCGGATCACGGCTGTGGGGTCTGGTGGCCAGTTCCGGGCCGCCGGAGTCCTCGCCAAACAGCACCGCCTCCGCCGCCTGTCAGAACGACTGCACGCCAAAGCCGACCACTACCAGCGGCTCGCCAGCGGTGACGAGCAACATCAACTCTTCGGCAAGCATGCGGTACTGCGCGACGAAATCTGCCACGTGTCCCAGCGCCGCTCGCACCTGAACGCCGCGGTTGCGTGGGCCGCCGCCCGATGGGCCGTGGACCAGGCGATCGCCGCCGGGGCGACCGTGATCTATCTGGAAGACCTGCGGTCGTTGGAGGCACGGGACATGGGCACCACCATGAACACCCGCGTATCCCAGCAGGTACGCGGGCAGATCACCGACCGCATGCGGCACCTCGCCGCCGAGGCTGGTATCGCCGTGGTCACCGTGCCCGCCCGGAACACCTCCAAACACTGCCCGCAGTGCCTGGCCCCGCTGCGGCACCGCAAAGCCCCCGACCATCCCATGGTGGCAGGCTGGAAGTGGGCCATCTGCCCCAACACAGGCAGCTGCGGCTGGCAGGGCGACCGCGACGACGGAGCGTGGCGTCGTATCGCCGCCCGTGGCCTCACCCACCAGGCCAACACCATCACCGACAAGACCAGCGGGCACATGATGATCCGCGCCGTGGTCGACAAACTTGAAACGGTGGCGGTAATCACGAAGACCAGCCGGAAGGACCGGTCGAAGACCGGCCCCACCCGGGACAAGCCACCACGCCCCGCGCCCAGGCGACGCAGGGCACCCTCCCCCGCCAGGCCTCACGGCCAGGCGGGCAAGCGTCCGGAGGGACACGCACCAACGGACCGGACCCGGCTGCCCCGCGCAGCCCACCGGCTCCAGGGCGTGAGCACGATCAGCACACCCACCACCGGCCACCGGCCACGAGGGGCCGCACTGGGCGCAGGATTCCACCTGCACGCCCACGCGACCCCACCACGATGGGAAACGATCTCGGAAACATCCGATTCACGATCGCTAAGCTGATCAGAGACGCTCATAGCGCCAACCGACCACTACGCCGCCCGGAGGTGTCCCATCGCCACGGTCGCCAGCTCCGGCAACGCGACGGCCCAGGCGCTCCAGTTCGCCGAGTCGTACGTCACCGAGGATCTCGTGCTGCGGACGGCCCGCAGCCTCGCCCACGAGGTGGGCGTGGAGGCGGTGACGCCGGGGGCCGGGGCCGCGCTGCGACTGCTCGCCGCCGCCGGCAACGCCCGGGCGGTGGTGGAGATCGGCACCGGCACCGGGGTCAGCGGCGTCTGGCTGCTACGCGGCATGCGGCCCGACGGAGTGCTCACCACCATCGACCTGGAGGTGGAGCACCAGCGGATCGCCCGGCGGCTCTTCGTGGAGGCGGGCTTTCCGTCCGGGCGTACCCGGATCATCACGGGCCGGGCCCTCGACGTGCTGCCGCGGCTCGCGGACGGCGCCTACGACCTGGTCTTCGTCGACGCGGAGGCGACCGGCTTCACCGCCTGTGTGGACGCCGCGCTGCGGCTGCTGCGGCCCGGCGGGTTGCTCGCGCTCAACGGCACCCTCGCCGGCGGCCGGATCGGCGACCCCGCCGCCCGGGACGTGGAGACGGTCACCGTCCGGGAGACCATCAAGGCGATCCGGGAGTCGGAGCACTGGATCCCCGCGCTGCTGCCGGTCGGCCACGGCCTGCTCGTCGCCGTGAAGGCCTGAATCGCCGGGCGGCCTCCCGCCGGCACGGGCTGCGACCGGGCCGCACCCAGGGCTCAGCCACACCGAGCGCGGGGTGCGCCCGCGCCCAGGGGTCGACTGCGCCAGCGACGCGGCGCGAGGTCCGCCCGCCGTCAGCCCAGGGTCGCCAGCCAGCGCAGCAGCCCGCGTACGCCCCAGCCGGTGGCGCCCCGGGTCAGCTCGCCGTGCACGTCCTCCGACCAGGAGGGGGCGGACATGTCCACGTGCACCCAGCGGTCCCGCAGGTCGCCGGTGAACTCGCGCAGGAACAGGGCAGCGGTGATGGACTTGGCCGGGTCCGGGGAGCTGTGCAGGTCGGCCACGTCGCTGCCCAGGTACTCGACGTAGTCGGCGGGCAGCGGCATCCGCCAGGCGCGCTCGCCGGCCGCCCCGATCGCCGCCAGCAGGTCGGCGGCGAGTTGGTCGTTCTCGCTGTACAGGGCGCCGTGCCGCTTGCCGAGCGCCACCGCGTTCGCGCCGGTCAGGGTGGCCAGGTCGACCAGCAGGTCGGGGCGGAGCTCGCGCTCCGCGTACGCCAACGCGTCGGCCAGCACCAGCCGACCCTCGGCGTCGGAGTTGGTGCTCTCGCTGGTCAGGCCGCCGTAGTGGCGGATGATGTCGCCGGGGCGGAACGCCGAGCCACTGACCATGTTCTCGGCGAGCGGCGCGAGCGTGGTGATCCGCACCGGCAGCCGCAGCGCGGCGGCGCCCAGGGTCGCGGCGACCACCGCGGCGGCGCCCGCCATGTCCTTACGCATCAGCTTCATGGCCGGCACCGGCTTGATGGAGATGCCACCGGTGTCGAAGGTGATCCCCTTGCCGACCAGCACCACGTGGGTACGCGCGTCCGCCGGCCGCCAGTCCAGCTCGACCAGGCGGGGGCCGCTGGCCGAGCCACCGCCGACGGCGAGGATGCCGCCGAAGCCCTCCGCCGCCAACTCCTCCGGGCCGCGTACCCGCAGGTGCAGGTCGGGGCGGTCGGTCGCCGCGGCCGCGACCTGAGCGGCGAACCAGCCCGGGTTCTTGGTCGAGGAGGGGGTGTTGGTCAGGTCGCGGGCCAGCCGGGTCATCTCGGCGGTGGTCCGGGCGGCCGCCAGGGTCGGGGCGAGCGCGTCCGGGTCGCGCACCACGACGTCCACCTCGGCCAGCGCGGGCGTCCCGCCGGCCTCGGTCAGCCGGAACCGGTAGGAGCCCAGCAGCAGCCCCTCGACCAGGCCGCGTAGCGTCTCCGCCGCATCCGCCGGGAGGGTCACCGTGACGTACATCTCATCCTTGGCGGCGCGGGCCAGCGCCGCGCCCGCGCTCCGCCAGCCGTGCTCGTCGCCGTCGCCGACGCCGAGCAGCACCAGGCGCGCGGGCGTGCCACCCGGGCGCAGGTGCTCCCGGACCTCGCCTGCGGCACCGGTCAGCCGGGCGGCGGGGAGCAGTGCGGTCGCCTCGGCCCGGACGTCGTCGCCGGGCGGCGAGGCGGTGGGGACCAGCGCGGGCGGGCGGTCCGGCCCGTCGGGACGAACGGGCAGGACGAGGGTGTCGAGCCGCTCGGGCTCGCGCACCAGACGAATGGCCAGCACGCTGGACCGCACCTCCGAAAAGTTCTCAAAACGGGATAACTCGCCGAAGCGAGCCGACGAAGACCCTGAGCCACCGGCGGTGCCGGTGGCTCAGGGTAGGACGAACCGCTCGCGCGACCCGGGCCGCGCGGACCGCTCCTCGCTCAGCCGGCGGCCGCCTTCAGCGCGTCACCCAGCGCGGTGGCCTCGTCGGGAGTCATCTCGACGACGAGCCGGCCACCACCCTCCAGCGGGACCCGCATGACGATGCCCCGGCCCTCCTTGGTGACTTCCAGCGGACCGTCGCCCGTCCGCGGCTTCATCGCCGCCATGTTGTCTCCCCTCAGACCTACACCAGGGTCGGTGGGTTGCCCCACAGCCACTTCGCCATAACCACCCGCAACCATCGCGGGGGCGTCGACCAACGATTTTCCCTGATGAACACCGCCGGACCCAAACCGAAGCAGCATTGATGTAACAGCATCTAGCTTATCTTGGATAGGCCTGTCACAATGTGCGGTCATGCAGGCACGGTCGGCACTCTTCGACCTGTACGGCGACCACCTCCGGGCGAGGGGTGGGCGCGCACCGGTCGCCGCCCTGGTCAAGCTGCTGGCGCCGCTCGGGATCGCCCCTCCGGCCGTCCGCACCGCGGTCTCCCGGATGGTCCGCCAGGGCTGGCTCGAACCGCTCCGGCTCGCCACCGGACCCGGTTATTCGATCACGCCGAAAGCGGGCCGGCGACTCGACGAGGCGGCCTCCCGGATCTACCGCACCGGCCGGCACAGCTGGGACGGGCGGTTCGACATGCTGGTGCTGGAGGCGCCGACGTCCCGGCGGGACCGGCAGCGGCTCGCCGCCAACCTGACCTTCCTCGGCTACGGCACCCTCGACGACTGCACCTGGGTGGCGACCCGCCCCGGTGAGGACGTCGACGTCCTGCTCGCCGAGGCGGGCGTGCGCTACGAGCGGTTCACCGCCGCCCACGCCGCCGGCAACCCCGGCGCGATGGGGGTGGTCCGCCGGGCCTGGGACCTGGCCGAGATCGGCCGGGCGTACGAGCGGTTCGTGGCGGAGCAGAAGCCCCTGCTGTCCGGCGTCACCGTGCGCAGCAGCGACGAGGAGGCGTACGCGGCCCGGTTCCGGCTCGTGCACGCGTGGCGTACCTTCCTCTTCCGGGATCCGCAGCTGCCCCCGGCGCTGCTTCCCGAGCGCTGGCCGGGCACCAACGCGGCCGGTTTCTTCGACCGGCACGCGGCCCGGCTCCGGCCGGCCGCCGACCGGTACGTCGAGCACTGCCTCGACGCCAGCAACCGCCTCGCCCGACAGAAGGGTCGTTAGAACGTGACCGAGCCGCTGCTCGTCGACCGCACCGACGCCGTCGTCACCCTGACGCTGAACCGCCCGAACGCGATGAACTCGCTGGACGTGTCGCTCAAGGAGGCGCTCCGCGACACCCTCGCCGAGCTGGAGACCGACCGGTCCTGCCGGGCGGTCGTGCTGGCCGGGGCGGGCGGCTCGTTCAGCGCCGGGCAGGACCTGCGGGAGCACGTGCAGACCCTCGAATCCGCCGACACCGACCAGCTGGCCACCGTGCGGGCCCACTACAACCCGATCGCCGCCCGGCTGGCCAACCTGCCCAAGCCGGTGGTCGCCGCGGTCCGGGGCATGGCCGCCGGGGCCGGCGCCTCGCTGGCGTTCCTCGCCGACTTCCGGATCGGCGGGCCGAAGACGAAGTTCCTGATGGCCTTCGCCGGAGTCGGGCTCGCCGCCGACACCGGCGCCTCCTGGACGCTGCCCCGGCTCGTCGGGCACGCCAAGGCCGTCGAACTGCTGATGCTCGCCGAGCCGGTGGGCGCCGAGGAGGCGGGCCGGCTGGGCCTGCTCACCCGCCTGGTGGACGACGACGAGCAGGTGCTGCCGGCCGCGCAGGAGCTGGCCACCCGGCTCGCCGCCGGCCCGACCGTCGCGTACGGGGCGATCAAGCGCCAGCTCTCCATCGCCGACGCCGGCACCCTCGCCGACGCCCTCGCGGCCGAGGCGCAGGCGCAGTCGATCTGCGGCGCCACCGCCGACCACAAGGCGGCCACCATGGCGTTCGTCAACAAGCAGAAGCCCACCTTCGCGGGCCGCTGACCCCCACCGGGGCTTCCCCGCGCGCCGCCCTGGATCGCCACGCTTTCACCGAAATAGCGGCCATTCGGCGGAGAATGAGCCCTCTCTCCGTGAAAGAGGTGCCTCGGCGGGGCGTGCTCGGCGGGGGCGTGGGGCCCTTGCGTGGCCGGGGCGTACCGGCCGTCCGGGCACGGTAAGCGGGACGGCGACGGTCAGTCGTCCTCTTCGGGATCCTGGTTGGCCGCCGCGCCGAGCACGTACGCCTGCATGGCCAGCTCGTCGCCGGTGGGCGCGACGAAGGCGGGCAGCTCGCGGGGGCCCAGTTCCTGCACGTACGACCAGAAGAGCCGGACCGCCTCGGCGGGCGAGGACGCCTCGATCGGCAGGTCGAGGCTGACCAGCCAGGACCGCCGGGCGGGCGGCGGGCCGAGCAAGGCGGCCAGCTGCCCCCAGGCCGCCAGGTCCAGCCCGGTCACCGGCCCGTCGAGGGCCACGTCGTCCACCGGCACCGGCTCGTCGAGCACCCGCCGGGTGTACGACACGACGAGCTCCCCCGGGCCGGCCTCGGACTGCGGGTCGTCCGGGTCCTCCCGGGTCTCCGCGGTGGCCAGGGCGACCCGGCCGAGCGCCACCAGCCGCAGCGGCTCGTCGACCAGCACGGCGACCGGGTCACCGGGCCGGGGCCGGGTGACGCCGTTCAGCCCGGTGAGCTCCAGGGTGTCGTGGTGCACCAGCCGCTCGGCCTCGTACCGTTCGGCGGGCAGCAGCACCGCCCAGGCACCGGACGCGGTGCTCTCGGTCGTCCCGCTCGTACGGAGCTCGGTGTCGGTCATGGCGTCAATCCCATCACGCGGGGACGGTGCTGGTCCCGGCACGTCCGCCGGACGCCGCGGGCGTCACGTCCCGACCGGGTCGAGGGTGACGTGGCAGCCGGCGAGGTGGTCGTCCACCATGCCGGTGGCCTGCATCAGCGCGTACGCGGTGGTGGGGCCGACGAAGCGGAAGCCCTGCTTCTTGAGCGCCTTGGCCAGCGCGGTCGACTCCGGGGTGAGCGCCGGCACGGAGGCGTTCGACCGGGGCCGGGCCGGCCGGGGCGGCGGCGCGTAGGACCAGAGCAGCGCGGAGAGGCCACCGGGCAACTCCAGGGCGGCCCGGGCGTTGGCGACGGCCGCTTCGATCTTGGCCCGGTTGCGGACGATCCCGGCGTCGGCCAGCAGCCGGGCCACGTCGGCCTCGCCGTAGCCGGCGACCTTCTCGATCCGGAACTCGTCGAAGGCGAGCCGGAACGCCGGCCGCTTGCGCAGGATGGTCAGCCAGGACAGGCCGGACTGGAACGCCTCCAGGGTCAGCCGCTCGTAGAGCGCGTCGTCGCCACGGATCGGCCGGCCCCACTCCCCGTCGTGGTACACGGCGTAGTCCGGCGTGCTAGCTCCCCAGGCGCAGCGGTGCAGCCCGTCGGCGCCGATCACCAGGTCAGTCACGGCGTCAAGGCTAGGCCGACCCACCGACAACGAGCGACGACGGCCCCCGCAGGCTCAGGGCAGCCGGCCCTGCTCGACCAGCCGGGCGAACTTCTTCAGCGCCTGGGTGAGGCTGAACTTCGAGCCGGGCCAGAGCACCGGCCAGGCCACCCGGCCGGCGGTCCCGCCGGGCAGGTGGAACCACTCGTGCCAGACCACCTGGGTCCGGTCCTGCTCCACCGGGGTGCAACGCAGCACCCCGGGACCGCGCAGCAGCTTGCCGCAGTGAACCACGCCGACCTCGTACGGGGCGTCCACCCGGACCACCCGCATCTCGTCCCGCAGCACTGCCGGGCCGAGCGTGGTGACCGCCTCGACCAGGCTCCCCTCGCCGCCGTCGCCCTCCACCACCCGCACCGTGGTGAGCGGGATCCAGTCGGACTGCCGTTCCCAGGCGGTCAGTGCGGCGAAGACCCGCTCGGCCGGCGCGTCGACGATCACCGTCGCGGTGACCTCGGCGGCACCGGGTTGGGTCGCCTCGCCGAGCGATTCGCCCTCCGGGCCGGTCACGCCGACTCCGAGCGGACCACCGCGCCGCGCTCCCGCTCGCCGTCGAGGTCCGGGGCGGTCGCCCCGGTGGGGCCACCGGCCGGGGTGCCGGCGGCCGGGGCGGAGGTGGGGCCGGCCGGCGGCCGGTCGGCGGCGGCCCGATCGGTCGCTGCCTCGTCGGCGGGTGCCGCGACCGGGGCTACCGGGCCGGGGGGCGCCGGGGTGTCCGAGGGGAGCACGGCCTCGTCCTCCACCGCCGCGGCGGCCGGTGCCGCGGCCAGCCCCGCCTCGGCGGTCAGCGCGTCCGTCGAACTGTCGGCGGCCGCGTCGGCGGAGGTCCCGGTGGTCTCGCCGGCCCCGTCGGCCGGGGCGTCGGCGGGGCTGCTCCCGGCGGTCGGGCTGTCGGCCGGCTGCGTGCCGGCGGCCTGCTCCCGGGTCCGGCGCAGCGCGTCGGCCTCCTCGGTCCGCCCCGCCCGGAGCGCGGCGATCTCGGCCTCGAGCACGCCGATCAGCTCGGACTTGTAGCCGATGTCGTACGCGGCCCGGCGCATCGCCTGGTCGACCTGGGCCATCCGGTAGCCACGCAGCGCGGTGTCGAAGCGCACCTCGGCGATGTCCGACTCGTCCAGCGGGCGGCTGCCCGGCAGGGGCACGGCCCACCCGTCCGGCTCGGTGGGCACCAGGCCCGGGTCCCGCCCGGAGACCAGCACCGTCACCCCGAACACCACCGCCGCGACGGTCAGCGCCACGACCAAGAGGAGCAGAACGTCACCCATGGGGAGATCGTGGCATGCGGGCGCGCATCGGGCGAGCCCTCCACCCGCACCGATCATGATTCGAAACCCGGCGTACCGGGCGGGCCGGCCGGGGACCGACCGGATAGCGTCGGGGGCGTCCGGCGGACGATCGGGGCCGGGGCGGAGATCAGGAGGCGGGCATGACCGGGGCGCTGCGGCTCGGTGGGCGGACCTTCTCCCCCGGCGAGCTGGTGGTGATGGCGATCGTCAACCGCACCCCGGACTCGTTCTTCGACCGGGGTGCCACCTTCGCCCAGGACAGCGCGCTGCGGGCGGTGGAACGGGCGGTGACCGAGGGCGCCGGGATCATCGACATCGGCGGGGTGAAGGCCGGTCCGGGCGACGAGGTCGGGGTGGCCGAGGAGATTCGCCGGACGGTGGACACCATCGCCGCCGTCCGGGCCGCGTTCCCCGACGTGGTCATCTCGATCGACACCTGGCGGGCCGAGGTGGCTGTGGAGGCGGTGGCGGCCGGCGCCGACCTGCTCAACGACACCTGGTCGGGGGCGGACCCGGCGCTGGCCCGGGTCGCCGCGGAGACCGGCGCCGGGCTGGTCTGCTCGCACGCCGGCGGGCTCACCCCGCGGACCCGGCCGCACCGGGCCGCGTTCGACGACGTGGTGGCCGACGTGGTGGCCACGGTGACCGGGCTCGCCGACCGGGCGGTGGCTCTCGGCGTACGCCCGGACGGGATCCTGATCGACCCGGCGCACGACTTCGGCAAGAACACCCGGCACTCCCTGGAGATCACCCGCCGGCTCGGCGAACTCACCGACACCGGGTGGCCGCTGCTGGTCGCCCTGTCGAACAAGGACTTCATCGGCGAGACGCTGGACCTGCCGGTGCCGGACCGGCTCGAGGGCACCCTGGCCGCCACCGCCGTCTCGGCCTGGCTCGGCGCCCGGGTGTTCCGCGCCCACCAGGTCCGCGAGACCCGCCGGGTGCTGGACATGGTCGCCTCGATCAAGGGGGACCGGCCGCCGACCCTGACCCGCCGCGGCCTGGCCTGAGCCAGGTCACGTCCAGCGGAGGATGTTCTTCCGCCAGGCGTAGAGAATGCCGAGCGCCACCACGGCGACGAAGACAGCCATCTCCACCACCGTCGTCACGCCGAACCCCGGCCGGTCGAAGACCAGGGCCCAGGGGAAGAGGAAGACCGCCTCGACCGCGAAGAGCACGTACAGGTACGCGTAGACGTAGTACCTGATCTGCATCTGCGCCCAGTCGCCACCAACCGGGTCGAGGCCGCACTCGTAGCTGGCCCGCTTCCCCCAGGGATCGGCCGGACGGCTGGGACGTAACACCCGATTGGCTGAGAACGCCGTGACGAAGAAGAGCACGGCGGCGAGCAGCAGGAGACCGAGGGTGGCGTACGAGCCGAGATAACCGGTCACGGTCGGGAGCCTACCGCTCCGCCCGCCAGCGGGTCCCGAACGCAGGTTTGTTTCGTTTTGGGGCCAACGCCCGATGACAACCATGGCCGAAAAACGGAAACGAGCCTCACCGGAGGACAGATGACCCGCCCCCGCGTACGGCCCACCCGGCGGGCCGTGCACCTACGTACCTCGGTGCTGCTCCCGCCCGCGCTGGCCGCCGGCCTCGCGGCGGCGCTCGGCGTGGCGCCCGGGTGGGCCACCGCGTCGCCCACGGCGGCCGGCGTGGTGCGCGCGGCCACCGATCCGGCGACCGAGCCCGGCAGCGGCACCCCCACCGGGGAACCGACCACGACCCAGCCGGCACCGACCACGGCGCCGCCGACCGAGAGCGCACCCCCGGGGACCACGCCGCCGACCCCGACCAGCACCGCGCCGGCTCCGACCGGCACCGCTCCGGGCAAACCCCCGCCCACCATCACCCCGCCGACCACCACCGCACCGGCGCCGCCGCCGGCCGCCCCGCCCGGTCAGCCGGCCGGCGCTCGGCTCGGGGTACGGGTCACCACCGAGGACGTCACGCTGACCTCGGCGTACTGGAACGCCGACCGCGCGGTGACCACACTGCGGGTGACCGTGACCAACACCGGCGGCAGCACCGCACGGATCCGGCTCGGCTACACGCTGCCGGCCGGCCTGACCGACGTGGGGACCGCAGGCTGCGCGCCCGCCGGGGGCGGCAGCTACCGCTGCGGCGAGTGGACCACCCCGCCGGGCGCCCGGTTCCGCAGCGCGATCCGGGTCCGGGTCGCCGGCACCGCCTGGCGGTCCATGCCGCTGGCCGGCTCGGTCCAGGTCACCGCCACCGCACCCGGGGTCAGCGGCTCGGCCACCGACGACGAGGGCTTCGCCGTCCTCTTCCCGCCCGGGCCGCCGGCGCCCGGCATCGCGCTCCGCGCCGAGGAGGTGCTCCTCGACGACAGCGGCGGCCCGACCACCCTGGCGGTACGCCTGGGCAACACCGGCCGGGTCGACGCCGCCGGCCGGGTCGACGTGGTCCTCCCTGACGGGGTGACCCCTGCCGGCCCGCCCGCCGGCTGCACCGCCGTGACCCCGGGCCGCACCCGGTGTGACCTGGGCACCGTGCCGGCGGGACGCACGGCCACCCTGCGGCTGCCGGTGGCGGCCACGCCGGAGGCCCGGCGCCGGGCCCCGCTGTCCGGCGCGGTCGCCGGCCGGCTGGAGCCCCGCAGCGGGCGGGACCGACAGGTGCAGATGAGCTTCCGGATCACCTCCGCCGCCGCGCCGGCCAGCCCGGTCGTCGATACGCGCGGCTCGCAGGGCGAGCTGGATCACGCGGGACGGCCCGGGGGCGAGGACGACGCCAGCCCGGTGCGGACGGCCGTCGTCCTGATCGCCGCCTCCGGACTCGTGGTGGTGCTCGCGTTGGTCCTGGCGACCGCCTCGCTGCGCCGCCGGATGAGCGGCGGCCGAGCCGCGGCAGCCGCCACCCGAAGTGATCCGCCGGACCACTCCAGGCGTGCGGTGATCTGAGTTACGGTGACGGTACTAATGCCGCAAAGCCGGGCATACAGCCGGCCGAGCAGGTCCCACACGTCGGACCTCCACCAAGGTGGCCCTAACGGACCGACGTAGGCTCTGACGTGAGAAATGGAGCGGGCCGAACCGGGCACGGACGGCTCGCGGTAGCAGCGCGTCAAGGAGGGCACGTGGCCGGGCAAGGCGGGGTCACCATCATGTTCAGCCGCCCGTGTGACGGCGCTGAGCGAAGCGAGGTGCGGGCGTGACCAAGCAGATCCGTCAACTGGACCGGGTGGTCATCCGGTTCGCCGGCGACTCCGGCGACGGCATGCAGCTCACCGGCGACCGGTTCACCTCGGAGACGGCCCAACTGGGCAACGACATCTCCACGTTGCCCAACTTCCCGGCCGAGATCCGGGCCCCCGCCGGCACCCTGCCGGGCGTGTCGAGCTTCCAGGTGCACTTCGCCGACTACGACATCCTGACCCCCGGCGACGCGCCGAACGTGCTGGTGGCGATGAACCCGGCCGCCCTCAAGGCCAACCTGGCCGAGCTGCCGCGCGGCGCGGACATCATCGTCAACACCGACGAGTTCACCAAGCGCAACCTGGCCAAGGTGGGCTACACGACCAACCCGCTGGAGGACGGCTCGCTCTCCGGCTACGTGGTGCACCCGGTCGCGCTGACCTCGATGACGGTCGGCGCGCTGGCCGCGCACGAGGTGTCCAAGAAGGACGCCGAGCGGGCCAAGAACATGTTCGCGCTCGGCCTGCTGAGCTGGATGTACTCCCGCCCGTACGACTCGACGCTGCGCTTCCTGGAGCGCAAGTTCGCGGCCCGCCCCGAGCTGGTCGCGGCGAACGTGGCCGCCTTCCGGGCCGGCTGGAACTTCGGCGAGACTACCGAGGACTTCTCCGTCCGGTACGAGGTCAAGCCGGCCAGCATGGTGCCGGGCACCTACCGGAACATCACCGGCAACGCCGCGCTGTCGCTGGGCCTGGTGGCCGCCGGCGTCCGCTCCGGGCTGCCCGTCTTCCTCGGGGCGTACCCGATCACCCCGGCCTCGGACATCCTGCACGAGCTGAGCAAGCACAAGCGGTTCGGCGTGATCACCATGCAGGCCGAGGACGAGATCGCCGCGGTCGGCGCGGCGCTGGGTGCGTCGTACGGCGGGTCGCTCGGGGTCACCACCACCAGCGGCCCGGGCGTGGCGCTGAAGGGCGAGACCATCTCCCTGGCCGTGGCGCTGGAGCTGCCGCTGGTCATCGTCGACGTGCAGCGCGCCGGGCCGTCCACGGGCATGCCGACCAAAACCGAGCAGGCCGACCTCAACATGGCGCTCTACGGCCGGCACGGCGAGGCCCCGGTCGCGGTGATCGCACCGAAGTCCCCGGCGGACTGCTTCTACGCCGCCCTGGAGGCGGCGCGGATCGCGCTGACCTACCGCACCCCGGTGATCCTGCTCTCCGACAACTACGTCGCCAACGGCTCCGAGCCGTGGCTGCTGCCGGACGTGGCGAGCCTGCCCGACCTCCGGGTCGACTTCGCCAGCCGGCCCAACGGCGAGGACGGCACCACCTTCCTGCCGTACCTGCGGGACCCGGAGACCCTGGCCCGGCCGTGGGCCGTCCCGGGCACCCCCGGGCTGGAGCACCGGATCGGCGGCCTGGAGAAGGCCGACAAGACCGGCGACATCTCGTACGACCCGGCGAACCACGACTTCATGGTGCGGACCCGGGCGGCGCGGATCGAGACCATCCCGGTGCCGGACGTCGAGGTGGAGGACCCGGACGGCGACGCCCGGGTGCTGGTGCTCGGCTGGGGCTCGACGTACGGCCCGATCGGGGCGGCGTGCCGTGGCCTGCGGCAGCGCGGGCTCTCCATCGCCCAGGCGCACCTGCGCCACCTGGCCCCGATGCCGGCCAACCTGGGCGAGGTGCTGCGCGCGTACGACCGGGTGGTCATTCCCGAGATGAACCTCGGCCAGCTCGCCCACGTGATCCGGGCGAAGTACCTGGTCGACGCGATCGGCTACAACCAGGTCCGCGGCCTGCCGTTCACCGCCGCCGAGCTGGAGACGATGCTGGAAGAGGTCCTGAAGAATGTCTGAGCCCATCGCCCTCAAGCTCACCGCCAAGGACTTCAAGTCCGACCAGGAGGTGCGCTGGTGCCCCGGCTGCGGCGACTACGCCATCCTGGCGGCCGTGCAGGGCTTCATGCCGGAGCTGAACATCCCCCGGGAGAACATCGTCTTCATCTCGGGCATCGGCTGCTCGTCCCGCTTCCCGTACTACATGAACACCTACGGGATGCACTCGATCCACGGCCGCGCCCCGGCGATCGCCACCGGCCTGTCGGCGACCCGACCGGACCTGTCGGTCTGGGTGGTCACCGGTGACGGCGACGCGCTCTCCATCGGCGGCAACCACCTGATCCACGCGCTGCGCCGCAACGTCAACCTCAAGATCCTGCTCTTCAACAACCGGATCTACGGCCTGACCAAGGGGCAGTACTCGCCGACCTCCGAGGTCGGCAAGATCACCAAGTCGACCCCGGTCGGCTCGGCGGACGCCCCGTTCAACCCGCTGTCGCTGGCGCTCGGCGCGGAGGCCACCTTCGTCGCCCGGACCATCGACTCCGACCGCAAGCACCTCCAGTCGGTGCTGCGGGCCGCCGCCGAGCACCAGGGCTCCGCGTTCGTGGAGATCTACCAGAACTGCAACATCTTCAACGACGGCGCGTTCGACCAGCTCAAGGAGCCGGCCACCCGGGACGACTACCTGATCCGGCTGGAGCACGGCCAGCCGATCACGTTCGGCAAGGACGGGCAGTTCTGCGTCGTCCACCCGCCGGGCGGCTTCGGCCTGGAGGTCCGCGACACCGCGGCCACCCCGGCCGAGGAGATCGTGGTGCACGACGCGGGCGTCACCGACCCCGCGTACGCCTTCGCGCTGTCCCGGCTGCCAGGGGCGGACCTGCGCAACACCCCGATCGGCGTGTTCCGCTCGGTGACCCGCCCGTCGTACGACCGGGTGGTGCAGGAGCAGGTCGCCACGGCTAAGGCCACCGTCGACGAGACGCCGGAGCAGCAGCTCGCCGGCCTCCTCGCCAGCGGTGACACCTGGACGATCGGCTAGCGTCCCGACGGAGAGGCCAGGGAAAAGGGCCCGCGACCTGTGGTCGCGGGCCCTTTCGTTGAGCGGTGGAGCGATCCCGGTCAGAAGACCAGGTTGTAGGAGCCCCAGCCGGTGGCGATCACCTGGCCGCGGCCGTCGATCCACTTGCCGTGCCCGTCGGTGGTGTAAATGCGCATGCTGTTGCCGCCGTCGACGCCCAGCATGTCCACCATGTTGTCGCCGTTCCAGTCACCCGGCGTGAGGATGTTCTTGAACCCGCCCCAGCCGGTGCCGATGAGCGTGCCCTTCGGGTTGGTCCAGCCACCCGTGCCGTTCGACTGGTACAGCTTCAGCTCGCCGACGCTGGTGCGGCCGATCAGCACCTCCAGGCCGTCACCCTTCCAGGCGCCCGGGGTGAGGAACAGGTTGAACGTGTTCCAGCCGGTGCCGATCAGGGTGCCCTTCGGGTTGTCCCAGCCGCCCTGGCCGTTGCTGGTGTAGCGGATGAGCTCGCCCTTGGAATTGCGGACCATCAGGCTCGGGCGGTTGTTGCCCAGCCAGTTGTTCGTCACCATCAGGGCGGTGAAGCCGCCCCAGCCAGTGCCGATCAGCTTGGGGCTGCCGAGGAACTTGCCGGCGCCGTCGGTGTTGTAGATCCACAGCTCGTTGGCCGTGTTCACCGCCATGATCGACGGCTTGTTGTCGCCGTTCCAGTTGTAGACCCGGAAGACGCGCTTGAAGCTGCCCCAACCGCTGCCGATGATCCGGCTCGACCAGATGCCGCCGTACCCGTCGTTGAAGAACCCGCTACCCAGGAAGAGCCGCAGGTTGCCGGCCGTGTCCCGGCCGATCAGGTCGGTGTGGCCGTCGCCGGTCCAGTCGGCGTTGACCAGCGGCGGGCGGGTGAAGTCCGCCTTGATCGCGTTGGAGTAGTAGCCCAGCTCCTCGTAGAAGCCCGGGTGCTCACCGCAGTTGCCGTAGCCCCAGTCGGTGAGGCCGACCTGCTTGGTGCCGTTGTTCACCAGCAGCGGGCCGCCGGAGTCGCCGCCGCAGGTGTCGGCGGACGGCGCGGTGGGCGTGCCGTCCCCGGCGCAGAGCATCCGGTTGGCGTCGTACCCGATGCCGACCCGGTTGGCGTCGGCGGCACAGTAGCTGTCGGTCTGGATCGGCACCGACGCCTTGCGCAGCCGGGTGTCACCCCTGACGTTCGGGTCCGACGTCGTGACGCCGTACCCGACGATGTCCGCCGTGTTGCCGGGCGCGTACGCCGTCTCGCCCTGGGCGCTGAAGGTGACCGGCGTGTACTCGACCGGCAGGTCCTTCTTGAGCGTGAGGACGGAGACGTCGTCGAGGATGATGTTGCTGCCCGCGTACTGCGCGGCGATGTTCCAGTTCTGGTGGGTCCAGGTGGAACCGACCTCCGCGACGTAGCCGGCGGTGGTGATGATGTCGCCGTTGGCGTCGAGGAGCTGGTCGTGCCCGGCGATGACCCGGGTGGTGCCCGCTCCGTCAGCGGTGCAGTGCGCCGCCGTCAGCACCTTGTTGCGGGCGATGATCGTGCCCGTGCACCAGCCATAGCCGCCCCCTTCGAGGTAGGTGACGACCCCGACGATGTAGGGGTGGTCCGCCGCGCTGACGGTGGTGCCGCCGACGATCCGCGGAGTCGCGCCAGTGCCCTTCGACTGGAACCGGGGACCGTACGCGCCCGGGGCGGGCGGGGTGAAGTTCCCCTCCCGGAAGTGCGGCAGCTTCGTCGGCCGTTCGGCCTGGGCGGTGCTCCCCGCGTCGTACGCGCCGGGCGCCGGGGCGGCCTGGACGGCCGTTCCCGGCGCGACGATCGCCGCGCCGCCGAGAGCGATGCCGGCCACAATTCCGGCCGCCCGTCGCCGTCGGGTTCCTGCGTTTTCTGCCTCTTGAGCCATAGTTTTCCCGTCGTTTGGTTACCGAGGCACTCGAAACTGCCGTCGTGACGCGGCACCCAGCGGAGGCTGAGAACGAGACACACGAGCTCCATGCGCTCGCGTGACAGTGAATCCCCCGTGCCCGGGCCAAGGTAATGGCGCCGGCGACCGACCGGTTGCCGCGCCCGTTGGCAGTTCCAAGCGGCCACACGCTAACAAGTCCGCGCCGAAAGATAAACATCCAAGTGGTTGATCGTGAATGTCCGACCGACCCTTGGCCCGGCATATCGCGGCACCCGAACACCTGGACCGGCGCCCCAACGCGCACGGCACCCGACGGCAACCGGATCAGGGTGCGGCGGCCGTCGCCTGGGGGCGGTCGTCTCGGACGTACACGACCATGTCGCCGGTCTCGATCTCCGCACCGGCCCGGTCGGTGAGCGTCACCACCCGGCCCCGCCGGACCAGCGCGATCACCAGGGAGTCCAGTTCGCGCGGCGACCTGCCCACCTCGTCGCGCTCCGCCGAGCGCATCGCCAGCGCCATGCCCTGCCCCGGGGTGAGCAGGTCCTCCACCACGTCGATCAGCGGCGGGGCGGAGGTGGAGAGGCCGAGCAGCCGGCCGGCGGTCGCCGAGGAGACGATCACGTGGTGCGCGCCGCTCTGCTTGAGCAGCGGGGCGTTCTCCGCCTCGCGTACCGCCGCGATGATCCGGACCTGGCCGGCGGTGAGCTGCCGCACGGTCAGCGCCACCAGCACCGAGGCGTCGTCACTGTCGGTCGCGATGATCACCGCGCGGGCCGTCCGGATGTGCGCCTGCTCCAGCACCGCCGACCGGGTCGCCGAACCCTCGATGGCGACCAGCCCGGCCGAGGTGGCCTGCCGCAGCGCGGCACCGCTCCGCTCCACCACCACGATCCGGGACTTGTCCGTCCCGTTCTCCAGCAGCGCGGAAACCGCGCTGCGGCCCTTGGTGCCGTAGCCGCAGATGATGACGTGGTCCTTCACGGTCCTCCTCCACCGCGACAGGCGACGGCCGGTCCGGTACTGGTCGGTCAGGACTTCCAGGGTGGTGCCGACCAGGATGATCAGGAAGAGCACCCGGGCCGGGGTGACGAAGACGACGTTGATCAGCCGGGCCGAGGGGCTGGCCGGGGTGATGTCGCCGTAGCCGGTGGTGGAGAGCGAGACCACCGCGTAGTAGAAGCAGTCGAGGAGGGTCATCCCGTCCTCGTTGACGTCGCGGTAGCCGTCCCGGTCGAGCCAGACCGCGGCCACCACGGCGCAGACCAGGGCCAGGGCGGCGAGCAGGCGCAGACTGAGCGCGCTCAGCGGCCCCCGCCGTTGCGCGGGAAAATGGATCACTGGCGGTCCTGCTCCGCCACGGTCACCTGCACGAGCACAAGATAGCCGTTGCGGCGGGCGCCGGCCTCCCGGGTCGCGGACCGCGCCCGCGTGACGTGCCCGGCCGTCGGACGGGGCATGATGGGGACGTCCCGGGACGACGACCGCGAGGAGGCCCGCATGTCGTTGCTGCGACGGGTGATCGGCGGGGTGCTCCGCCGGGTACGGCTGCGGCAGGGCCGGACGCTGCGCGAGGTGGCCCAGGCGGCCGGGGTGTCGCTGCCGTACCTCTCGGAGGTGGAGCGCGGCCGCAAGGAGGCATCCTCGGAGGTGTTGGCCGCCATCTGCCGGGCCCTCGGGATCCACCTCTCCGACCTGCTCGAGGAGGCCCGCGACGAGCTGCGGCAGGTCGAGCGGCGGACGCCGGTGACGTCGGGGGTGGCCCTGGCCCGGCTGGACCGGGTGCCGGCGGCGCACGCCCCCCGCACCGGTCCGCACGTGCGGGTGGGTGGTGCACCCCGGCTGCACGTCGCCCGACGCCCCGCCCTGCCGGCACCGCTGCTCGGCGGGTCGCTGCGGCTGCCGGAGGCCGCGTTCCCGCTCGGCGGCGCGAGCCTCGGTTACCCGTCGCCGACGACCGTCGGGTCCGGCACCCGGATCTGGCTGTTCCCCGCGCCGACCGACGCGCGGCGTCGCCCGCGTACCTCGGCCACGCTGGCCAGGCGGCGGGCCCGGGCGGGCCGGCGGCGACTGGCCGCGGCCTAGGGCCCGCCGGTTCTGCCGACGGCGGATCTGCCGCGGGCAGAAACCCTGGGCCCGGGGCCACCGTCCGCCGGACGCTGGAGACCGCCGGTTCCCGGGCGGCCCGTCGCCCGCCGGTGGCACGGAGGGTGGTCAGGTCATGGGGTACGGCATCTGGATGCTGGACGAGGGGCAACCGTCCCTCGGCGATCGGGTCTTCGAGCGGCTGCTCGCCGAACGCATCATCTTCCTCGGCACCGAGGTCACCGACGCCTCGGCCAACCAGATCTGCGCGCAGATCCTGCTGCTCGCGGCCGAGGATCCGGAGCGGGACATCTTCCTCTACATCAACTCGCCGGGCGGCTCGGTCAGCGCCGGGATGGCCGTCTACGACACGATGCAGTATGTCAAGAACGACGTGGCGACGCTGGCGCTCGGGATGGCCGGCTCGATGGGGCAGTTCCTGCTCTGCGCCGGGACGGCCGGGAAGCGGTTCGCCCTCCCCCACTCGCGGATCATGATGCACCAGCCGTCCGGCGGTTTCGGTGGCACGGTCGCCGACATCAGCATCCAGGCGGAGAACATGCTGCACGTGAAGCGGACCATGCAGGAGCTGATCGGCCGGCACAGCGGGCGCCCGCTGCCGGAGATCCAGCGCGACTGGGACCGGGACCGCTGGTTCACCGCCGAGGAGGCCCTCGAGTACGGCCTCATCGACCAGGTCGTCGCCCGAGCCGAGCAGCTCGCCGCCTGACCGCCGGCCGACACTGGGGCGACCGGCCGGGCGCGCGTGGCGCAGATCGCCCGGAACGTGCGCGGGCATCGGCGACGGCCGGTGCCGGACACGCCCCCTCGATCGCGTCCGACACCGGCCGTGGGTGGCCGCGAAGGCTCATATGCACCGGAGCCTATGGTCGGGACGGTGCCTGTGCACGGTGGAGCGGGCGCAGCGCGTTCCGGTGAATTTTTGTTACCTCACCGGCGCGCCGCGCCCGCGCCCCCGTCTCACGGGTAGCTGATCACCGGGCTGGTGCCGTACGAGCCGACGACCGGCGTGCCGGCCTCGTTGATGGTGCGTTCGATGCCGCCGCTGCCGTCGAGGAAGACGGTGATCGCGTTGTGGAACCGCACACCGGCCCGGCGCGGCGCCTCGATCGCCCGGTCACAGCGGATGTCGACGCCCTGGTTGAAGTAGGAGTAGACCCCCAGCCCCCACGCCTCGTGCGTGCGGACGTGGTCGGCGACCCGGTACGACGCCCAGCCCCGCCCGGTCGGGCTGTGCCAGGCGGCCTGGCTCGGCGGGTCGTACGGCAACTCGCTCTGGTAGAACACGGTCCGGCCGCGCTCACCGTTCCAGACGGTCTGCCACCGCTGGTAGTGCTCGACGAAGAGCCCGTACGCGGTCACGTCGTCGCCGTTGACCACCACCCCGGTGCCGGCGGTGTTGACGGTCCAGCCGATGGTGCCCGGCTTGCCGTGGTCGCCGCGCCAGGCCCAGATGTTGTCGATCAGGGTGTGCCGGCTGTTCACCACCAGGCTGGTGACCGCCCGGCCGGCCGAGGGTCCGCCGATTCGGAAGAAGACGTCCTGGAGCGAGATCGGGTTGGTCGCGTGCGACCGGTGGCTGTTCCGCTTGCCGACCTCGACCAGCACCTCCGACTCGACCGGCCCGGCGTCGACCAGTACCCCCGCGATGCGTACCCCGTCCACGTCCTCGATGCGCAGGGCCGCGTCGCCGGTGGTCGGGGCGAGGCTGGGCATGCCGAGGCCGAGCACGACGGTGTCCGGGTGCTTGACCCGCAGTGTCCGGTCGAGGTGGTAGACGCCCGGGGTGAGCAGCAGGTGTCGACCCCGGGACAGCTCCTGGTTGATCCGCTGCGCGGAGTCGGTGGGCCTGGCGACGAAGAAGGCGGACAGCGGCAACGAGGGTACGGCCGCGCCCCAGCTGGTGCCGGCGGTGTCGTGCCGGAGCCCGGGTACGGCCACCCGCCAGCGGCCCGCGCCGTCGACGAAGAGGTACGGCTTCTCCCGGGTGACCGGGCTGGTCGGCAGGGTGGTGTACGGCGGGTTCGGGAAGCCCTGCGCGGGCGCGCCGAGCACGCCGGAGAAGACCTGGTTCCAGACCCCGTTGGTCCAGTCGCCGCCGAGTTCGCTGTCCCGGGTCAGCCACTGCTGCTGGGAGCCGTTGATGGTGATGCCGTCCACCTTGGAGTCGGCGATGTAGCCGCCGCTGGAGTAACCGCCGTTGCCCGGCTCCAGCCAGAGGATGCCCTTGATGTGCACCCGGCGCATCGGGGACGCCTGGGAGACCGCCCACTGGTTCGACCAGTCGGTCGGGGTCACGGCGAGGTTCTCCACCGAGCGCCAGAAGTTGGTGAGGGCGGAGATGCCGGCCGGCGAGTTCGGGTCGGGCTGCCCGATCACCCGTACCGCGCCGTGGATCTCCACGTCGTCCGGGTGGGCGCCGAGACCGGCGACGGTGGTGTAGTAGCCGAGCTTCGCGTTGGCCTCGTACCGGCCGGGCTTGAACAGCACGGCGTACCGGTCGGTGCCCATCTCGTTGCGTTCCTGTGCGGCGAAGAGACGGTCCAGGGTGGACTGGATCTCCTCGATCGGGGTGGTCGGGTCGTACACGAAGACGTTGGGGCCGAGGTCCGGCTCGGCGTCCTCGGGACGGCCGGGCGCGGCGGCGGCCGGGAGAGCGGGGAGCCCGAGGCCGGTGAGGGACGCGGCCGAGGCGGCGGTCAGGGTGAGGAAACGGCGGCGGGAGGGGTCGAGTGGTCTCATCTACCTGCCCTGTCGGTGATGGGGTAGGGATCGGCCGGGGAGCCGTGAGAGCGCTCTCCGGGACGGGACGCCCTGTTCCTACCGCATCGACGCCGATCGCGCCAGGGTGCGCCGGTTCCGGAACCGTCAGCGGGCGTCGTAGCGGGCCCGGGCGGCCTCCACCTCGTCGAGGTGGGTGGTGGCCCACGCCTCCAGGCCGGCGACCAGGTCGAGCAGGCTGCGACCGAGGTCGGTGAGCGCGTAGTCGACCCGGGGCGGCACGCTGGCCTGCACGGCACGGGTGACGATGCCGTCGCGTTCCAGCCCGCGCAGGGTCTGGGTGAGCATCTTCTGGCTGATCCCGTCGATCCGCCCGGCCAGTTCGCCGTAGCGCTTCCCGCCGTCGGCGAGAGTGAGCACGATCAGCACGCTCCACCGGTCGCCGATCCGGTCGAGGACCTTCCGGCTGCCGCAGTTCCGGTTGAACGGGTCCGCCTGCACGCGCTTCACTCTCCTTCGGTGCGTATCGAACTTGAAGGTGCCTACTCTCCAACGGGAAGTAAGGCTGCGATGTTCCCGTTGCTGTGCGAAGACAGTGTTCTCAGCACCGACCACAGGGAGTTCCCATGTCCATCGTCGTCACCGGCGCCACCGGCCACCTCGGCCGCCTGATCGTCCAGTCGCTGCTCGACCGGGGCGTACCGGCCGACCAGATCGTGGCGGCCGGCCGCGACGTCGACCGGCTGGCCGGCCTCGCCGGGCGCGGCCTGGTCACCCAGCGGGTGGACTACGACGACGCCGAGTCGTTGCAGGCCGCCTTCGCCGGCGCGGAGCAGCTGATGTTCGTCTCCGGCAGCGAGGTCGGCCGGCGCGTGGTGCAGCACGGCAACGTGATCACCGCCGCCAAGGCCGCGGGCGTCGGGCTGGTCGTCTACACCAGCATCGCCAAGGCGGACACCTCCAGCCTGGTGCTCGCCGCCGAGCACAAGGCGACCGAGCAGCTGATCCTGGACTCCGGCCTGCCGCACGTCTTCCTGCGCAACAGCTGGTACCTGGAGAACTACACCGGGCAGCTCCCCACGTACCTCCAGCACGGGGTCGCCGGCGCGGCGAACGACGGCCGGGTCAGCGCCGCCACCCGCGCCGACTACGCCGAGGCCGCCGCCGTCGTCCTCACCACCGAGGGGCACACCAACCGGGTGTACGAGCTGGGTGGCTCGCCGTTCACCATGACCGAGCTGGCCGCCGAGATCTCCCGGCAGAGCGGCAACAGCGTGTCGTACCTCGACCTGCCGGTCGACAAGCTCACCGAACTGCTGGTCGCGGCCGGTCTGCCCGAGGGGTACGCGGCCGTGCTCGCCGACGGCGACCGCGGTCTCGCCCAGGGTGACCTGGAGGTCGGTGACGACCTGGCGAAGCTGCTCGGCCGCACGCCGACCACGCTCGCCGAGGCGATCCGCGCGGCGCTCTGAGCCGCCTGGGCAGCGGGGCCTCAGCACGCGCTTGGGGCCCCGTTTCCGGGCTCGGCGGTTACGCCCGCTGAGCGTGCCGCCGGACCAGGTCGTCGACGAGCACCTGCACGTAGTCGGCCGTCTCCTCCCAGCAGGTGACGGCGTGGCACCGGATGCCCATCGCCTTGACCGGGTAGTCGTTGCCGCCGTGGTCCAGCCGGTCGCCGACGAAGAGCACGTTGTCGTGCTTCAGGTCCAGGCACTCCAGCAGCTTGCGCATGCCATACGCCTTGTCCACGCCCTTGCGGGTGACGTCGATCGAGGTGGAGCCGCCGCCGCGTACCTCCAGGTCGGGCAACTGCTCGGCGACCGCGTCCCGGAGCCGCTTCTTCTTGCTGCCGTCCGGGTCCCAGCCGTACTTCTCCTGCGGCGGGGCGGACTGGCCCAGCGCCGAGAAGGTGATCTGGCTGCCCCGGTCCTCGATGATGTCGCCCCAGGTCCGGTCCTCCCAGAGGCCGAGCGCCTTCGCCGACTCGGTGAGCGCCGCGACGATCCGGATCTTGTCCGCCTCGCTCAGGTCCTCGGCGTAGACCAGCCGCCAGTCGCCGTCCCGCCAGCGGTAGTACCGGGTGCCGCAGGTCGGCATGAGGTGCAGCCGGCTGCGCTGCTCCTCGGTGAGCTCGAGGTGGGCCAGCACCTGCGCCTCGAACTGCTCGAACCGGCCACCGGAGATGATCAGGACGTCCACCTCGGTGAGCAGGTGGCCGAGGAGTTCCGCCATGCGACGATCGATCTGCGACTTGGAGACGGCCAGGGTGTCGTCCAGGTCGAACGCCACCACTCGAAGATCGTTCATCAACAAACCACCATGTCGTCGCGGGCAGGCCAGGACTAGCAGGGTACCGATGTGACACCCTCCGCCGGCCGCGAGTCCAGAACGTGACGGTACGCAGTCCTCCCGCGCGGAGCGTAACAGCGCGGCGAGTGGGCCCGGGCCCGGACGACACGGCAGCACCCGAACGGCGTCACGCCGCACCGCCGGCACCCGGCCAGCCGGCCGTGCCGACGCAGGCCTCGTTGCCCTCGGCGTCGGCCAGCACCCAGTTCGGCGGCGCGTCCGCGTCGCTGACCAGCCGTCCGCCGGCCGCCAGCGCCGCCGCCACCCGGGCCTCGGCCTGGTCGTACGGGACCCAGACGTCGACGTGGACCCGGTTGCGTTGCGGTCGCGGCGCGTCCATCGCCTGAACCCAGAACGCCGGCCCCCGGCCGCGCGGGTCGACCAGGTCCTCAGGGCTGCCGGCCCGGTGGACGTAGCCGAGCAGGGCGCGCCAGAACGGCGTCACGTCGGGGCCGACCAGCGCGTCGATGGTGACCTGCACGGTCTGCACGGCCGACGGGTCGGCGGGTACGCCCAGCTCCCGGGCCACCGCCGAGATCCGCCGGGCCAGCTCGAGGTCGCGCCCGGTCAGCCCGTAGTAGTCGGACGTGAGAGTGATCAGCCGGACGGCCACCCCGCCGTGCCGCAGGTCGACGTCCGGATGATGGTCGTCGAGGCCGGGCAGCTCGCCGATCGCCCGGACAAGGCGGGCACCGGCCGCGAACGAGCCGGTACGGAACCAGGCACACGCCCCCTCGCCCAGCACCCGCCATTCCTCGACCCCGGCGGCCGCGTGGAACTGCCCCGGCGTGATCCGCTCCGACAACGTCTTCTCCCTCGGTGATGCGACTCGGTCCACCGAGGTGACGGCGGACCGTTCCCCGTCCGGCGGGAGTTTCTGAAGCCGCGTATGTGACGACAACAGAGCTGGGAGGCTGGCGTAGACCCCTACGTCGGCAGGACCAGGCGACCGTGAGGAGAGCCCGATGGTGGACCGCGACGATCTTCCCGCGCCACGGCAGGGTCTGGTTGTCACACACTTCCTCACCGTGCGCGACGTCGCCGTCTCGCGGAAGTTCTACGCCGACATCTTCGGTGGGCAGGTCGTCCTCGCCGAGAACCCGACGATCGTCAAGATCGCCAACAGCTGGATCATCATGAACCCCGGCGGCGGGCCCACCCCCGACAAGCCCGACATCACCCTGACCCCGCATGAGCCGGGCGACCCGGTCTCCGCGTTCCTCAACGTCCGGGTGGCCGACATCGCCGCCTTCTACGCCGACGCCCGGGCCAAGGGCGGGCAGTTCCTGACCGAACCACTCGACCGCAAGGCCGAGGTGCGCTGCTACCTCCGCGACCCGGACGGCTACCTCATCGAGATCGGGCAGGCCACCGGGATGCTGCAGGGCATCTACGCCGACAAGCCCGCCAGTTCGAGCTGATCCTTCCCGCCCTGGGCGGTGGCCGTCCCGGCGTCCGCCGCGCTTCGACCTGGCGAGCAGCGCTGGAGTACGGGAGCGGAATTCTGGGCTCGTGACCCAGAGAGCGTAGCGGCCATTTGACGGCATTGAGTCGAGACGCAGGTTGGGCCCGCCGCGGAGCAGCGAGCCGAACCCCCGTGTCGCATGTGTGCGGCTATCCCCGGCTAACCGATGAGTTCTGAGACTGATCGGTCAATGTTGATGGTCAGCGGACCGTCTGGCTGGAAGCCCGGAAGACCCACAGCGCGATCGACCGACGCCAACCATTCCGGGAGTGCCGACTCCACCAGGTCGATGGATGTGGTCACCGGCGAGTACCCGATATCGAAGGCACGAATTTCATCACCTACCTCGATCCTTACGTAGTGCCACTGCGAACCGGCGCGTTCAGCGGAGCGCAACGTCAACTCGGAATTATTCATCGAGGCAACAAAGTCTTCCGTAACACCGATCACCTCAGGACCGGTGTTTCGATTAACGAACGTAAAGACATTCTCCACCTGCTCACCGCACGAGAGATACGACCTGAAGTTTGATGCCTTCTGCACCGAGGCGAGGTCGGCATCGAGCAGCCAGGCAGATTTTCTCGAGCAGAAGGTCGGGCCCTCCCCTTCCGGCTCCCGCCCCAGGGGAGAGTCGGTCCGGTAGACCCCCGTGACGGAAACAGAGCTGGCCTCATCGATCATGACCGTCAACCAGGGCTGGAACAACAGGCGATCCCCCGAGAAGGAGGCGCTGATCATTCGAATTCCGGCCAGCTTGGATACGGCGATGCGCTTGAGCGTGCCAACGTTCTGCAGGAGGCGAGGCGGTCGCATCACGACGAAACCAGGGTACCCAGCTTCCGAACCTTCACCCTCGCTCACGGGACCCACCCTTCAATATCACCCCTTCCGCGATCACCACCTAAGGACCACTTGGCACGTGGTCGACAGCATCGATATCGACGTTGCCGGCTGGATCCGCCGCCTTTATGGCGTTCAGCGGATCTGCCAACGGAAGTCCCACAAAGCCCATTCCCATCGTCCGCATCACTAGCTGAAAGGGGATTTGGCGCGCTCCCCCCGACAGCCTCGCCGCAGCGCCGGGCCCGCTGGAGCGCGCATGTCAGCAGCGGCCGCCGACCTGCCCTACGTCCTCTGCGTCCTCTGCGACCACCATACGGAGATCCTCGGCCTTCCCTTCATCACCGAGAACGGCCAATGAGCCGCTCACCGGCTCAACGGCGAAGTCAGCGTACTCACCGCGGAGCACGAGGGAGAAGTCTCCTCCGTTCGCCGGCGTCGCCCAGATTCCCGAAGTCGCCCAGATTCCCAAACCTGATTTCTCACCGGAGACAAGCAAGCTGCAGTCGTTCAGTGCGACGAGTTGAGTGGGACGCCGCAACGTCTCGACTGACCTACGCACGTTCTTCCACTGGGGATCGGATCGGTAGACGAACCATTCCACATCGCCTCTGCCTTCGGGCTCAACACCTGCCGACGACGGAGCAGCGAGAAGAGCCACCGACTCCCCGGCCCGGGTGACAAAGCCACCCATGGGCAGCTCGCGGCAGTCGGAATCTAGTCGTCGATACGTCGAACCGACGTCCAGCAGTCCGCCGCCCACCTCGAGCGCGGGGATCGGATCAACGTGTGACCCGCTGACAACACCCACCGCCGAGCAATAGTAGCCATCGCCGGAGACCAGAAGTTGCGACCCGTACCATTCGACCCGGTTCACCACTGGCCGGGAAGGCTCATGGCTAATGCGGGCGACCTCTTCCGTACGGCCGGTCTCCGGGTCGAGGAGCGCCACGACGGAGGCCGCATCGCATTCCCACAGCAGCGTGATACGGCCTTCCGCACCCGCCGCCAGGTCTTTGATCACGCCCTCGTCGCACCCTCCGGCAAGGGGGACCCGGGCCGCTCGATGCTCTGGTCCGACACTCCAGAGCTCGGTCGCCCCAGCGCTCGCATACAGTGGTTCCCGCGCGAAGTACAGCTTCCGCTCATGCCAGAGCAGGCTCGACAGGTAGCCGCCGGGCACGCCATCAACTCTGTCGCCCACGGCTTTCAAATGACCGAGGATCTGGGCTCCGCCGACGACTGTCCCCAGTACCGAGACCGCCAGGATGACGGCAGTCAGTACGGGCCGTCGGCGGAGCCAGATCAACATTGACTTCCTTAGTTTGCTAGTCGACATACCGACCGATATAGATGGATGGCATTCCCCGCTTGACCTGCGCTTGCCCCCGGGAAACCGGATGGAAGGTTGTCACAGCACGGCGTTGACCGGCACCATCGAGACAAAAGAGGCAATTCCCTGCCAACCGAGGTCCCGCCAGGCGGACCGTGGCCGGGTCGATTCGCCGGCGCGCAGGACATGCGCCGGCGCGAGCGGCACGGCGGCCAGCTCGGTGAGATATTCACGAACCAGCGCCGGCAGGTGGTAGCCAGCGGGGCCGTCCGGGTGGAGCAGGTGGGCGTCGACGAGGCTGTCCAAGGCCCGTCGGATTCGCTGGGTGCTGACCCCGAGCTGGGCGGCAGCTCGATCCGCCAGTTCTGGCGCATCGGGGTGGGCACCGAGCAGTTCCAGGAGCTGCCCGGCCACCTCGTCCTCGGCACGGACAGCGGCGACGATGCTGGCCAGGCTGGCCCGCACCGACAGATCCCCGTCAGCGAGCAGGTCCAGCCGGTCGCGGTCGTCGCCGAGCTGGGCGACCAGGGTGGCCACCGGCATGGTGGGCCAGCGCGCCAGGCGGGCGCCGGCGATCCGCAACGCCAGCACCGAGCCGGCGCACAGTCGGACCAACTCCGCGGTGGCCGCTCCATCGGCCGCCAACCGTTGCCGCCCCACAATGCTGGCCAGCAGGTCCCGTGCCTGCCCAGCACCCAGCGGCCGCAGCGCTACCCGCCGGATGCCGTCCAGGCTGCCGAGCTGCCGCGAACCGACGGCGATCAGGGCGGGCCCCGGACCGGCGGGAATCAGCGGTCGCACCTGGGCCGCCCTCGTGACGCCGTCAACGACCATCAGCAGCCGGCGCCCGGCGACCAGGGAACGGAACCAGCCAGCCCGCTCGTCGCCGTCCTCGGGCACGTCAGCGGGGGCGACCCCCAACGCCCGCAGCACCCGGGCCAGTACCTCACCCGGAGTCACTGCGCTGCGGTGGCCGAGGTCGACGAAGACCTGCCCGTCCGGGAAGTTGGCGGCCACCTGGTGCGCGGCGCGGACCGCCAGCGAGGTCTTGCCGCTGCCCGCCGCGCCGGTGACGATCACCGCGGCCGGTGCCGGACCGCGCAGCGCCGCGACCACGTCGGCGGTCTCCCGGACCCGGGCGACGACGGTGACCAGGTCCGCCGGAAGCTCCCGCGGCACTGCCCAGCCGGCAGCAGACCGCGTCTCGACGGCCGGCATGACCAGGGGGCCAGAGGGCGCCGCCGTCGACAGCTCGGGCGCCCGATCGAGCATCGCTCGATGCAGGCTCGTCAGCGCCTCACCGGGCTCGATACCGAGCTGTTCGTTGAGGACGGCCCGCGCATCCCGATAGACAACGAGCGCCGCCGGCACCTCCCCACAACGGTAGAGGGCGAGCATGAGCTGCCCCCAGGCCCGCTCCCGCAGCGGGTGCGCGGCGAGGTGACGACGCAGTTCGGCAAGCAGTAGCGCATGCTGGCCGGCGGCGAGTCGGGCCTCCGCCAGCTCCTCGAACACCTGCAACCGCTGCTCGTCGAGACTGGCCCAGCGGTTGTCCAACGCCGTGCCACGCGGCACCCCGTCACCGGAGGCGCCACGCCATTGCGCCAGTGCGCTGGCCAGCGCCCCGATGGCGCCGAGCGGGTCGGGCGTAGCCAGCATGCTGTGCCCCTCCCCCGCCAGCCGCTGGAACTCGGTCACATCCAGCTCATCCGCCGCCAGCCGCAGCTCATACGCATTTCGGTGCGCGACGAGGCGGGCACCCAACATGCGCCGCAACACGGCGACGTGCGACCGCAGGTTAGCCACGGCGGAAGCCGGCGGGGCATCGGACCAGACCATGCCGGCCAGCCGACTGAGCGCGACGGGCCGGTTCGCATCGAGGGCCAACCCGGCCAGAACCGCCCGCCGATTGGCCCCGCTAGGGGTGGCCTCCTCGCCGTCCATGAGGACTTCCACCGGGCCTAGAAGCCGAATCCGTAGTTCCATGCCGCGCTCCCCCGTTGAACCCATGAGCGCGCTCAGGCTAGGGAAGCGATTCATCGGTCGGCAAGGCGCAAACCGGACGGACTGTCGTGACGAGCGTCAATATCTTCCAGCGGCGTGTCCATGTAATACAACTGCCGATGCAGACGCCCAGTTCTTGACCCGTTACGAACAGCCACCGGGACCGGGCTCGACCGAACGTGCCGCCGGCACCCTACACCGTGCCTGCCCCAACCGATCTGGCAGCGCTGCCCATCAGCTGACAACACGAAGGCAATCGCTGAGGCGAATCACCGGCCGCCGAGCTCCCTCGTCTGTCGCTCGCATGACGGTCGCCATGGCCGGTTGCTGTGCCCGGGATCAGGGGTGTTCGCTCAGGACGGCGCAGTCGTGGTCGGCGGCGGCGAGCAGCGCGGTCGCTGTGTCGAGCTGGCCAGTCCTGCGACAGATGACGGCGAGTGCCCTCCATTTGAGCGGATCAACGGTGAGCACCGCCGCAGCTGGATGGTTGACCAGGAGGTCCAGCCGGATGGGGTCAGCCCCTGATCTTGATGCCTCAGCCAGGCACATCACGGGTAGCCCGAAGAGGCCACCCTCATCGGCAACCGCCGCGATCGTTTGGCCCACGGCGATCGAGCCCTTGGCGAACGCCATTATCGCGGATGTGTCGAGGATGACCCGGATGGAAAGGTCGTTCAGCGGGTGGGCGCGGGCGGGCTGGTCCGGGTGCCTGGTTCGGGCGGATGCGTGGTGGCCGGGCCGCCGCTGTCCCGGGTAGCGCCACATCGGATAGGTGATGGTGCCGTCGGGCAGGCTGAATGGCTCGTGGGGAACGTAGCCGTGCCGGGCGTACAGGTCTCGCTCGGCGGTGGTTGTCGCCTCGGCGTATGTGGGCAGCAGGCCTTGGCCCATGCGGGCGTTGCTGGTGGCGAGCAGGGTGGCGGCGCGCCGGTTGCGGTGGGGAACGGGTGCCACGCTGAAGAACGCCAGGTGGTTGTGGGGATCGACAGGTCGGTGGGCGCGCAGGACGTCGTCGAGGTGAAGGAAGCGGTCCAGGTAGTCGCCGCAGGCGACAGCGAGCCGCTCCCCGTAGCCATTCGGCGGTGGGACGGGACCGTACCGGTGTAGCCACACGGCGGCGGCGGAATGATCCTTCAGGAGGTAGGCCTCGCCGAAGAGCAGAGCGTGTTCGGCCCAGACCCGGATGACGGCGGCGAGCACGTCACGCCGGCGGTGCCCCTCGGGTACGAGCCATGCGCCGACGGCGCTCTCGGCGAAGGGGCCGACGACAAGATCGACGATCTCGGGGATGTCTCCCCATCGGGCACGGCAAACGGGCAGGGTGTTGCTCACGGACCTCTCCTGTTGGTGGGTGTGACTGGTCGGCGGACGACGGCCGGGGCGGCAGGGACGGCGCCGGCCAGGATCAGGCGTGGAGCAGCGCCTTCGGCCAGGGCACCGCGTCGCCATGCGGGCGGGTGTCGGGCCTCAGGCGGCAGCGGCGGTGGCAGTTCCTGCCAGCGGCGTGAGTGGTCATCGCGGCGCTCCTGCACGCGATGGAACTACGGGCGCCGGACCTGCCGGGGCAGGCCGCACCGTTCACACCAGCCGTGGCTGTTCCGCCTCTCGCCCAGGCGGCCGGGGCTCTCAGGCGGGTCTGGTGTCCGGTTGACTCGACCGGTACGCCAGCTTGTCGCACCGGCAGAGGCGGCAGCCGAGAAGTTGTAGGTCCGGCGACCAGCAACGAGGTGACGCGCTGGCGGGGATGCCCGTCCCGGCGGTAGCGGAGCCGGTCCCGGCCGTGCTGACGGGGGCGGCAGGCGTCACTCCGGGGGTTCCCTCCGGGTCGCCAGGCCAGGACACCTGAACCATCTCGCCATCGCCCGCTGGCACCTCATCCCGACTTGGCGGCTTGGCCGGAACCTCCGGTGACGGAGCTTCCGGGTGAGTCGCAACGACCGGCAGCACAGGGCGGGCGATCGTGGCGCCGGCGCCATCGGTCGACGCCTGCCGGGCCGGTGTCGGCGCCCCGTCGGCCGGAGCGCCGGAAGAAGGCGGAGGCGCAGCGGGTGCGCCGATGATCGGCTGGGTCAGCCCGAGCACCGGGGCCAGGGCGGGAGGCAGAACGTCAACGATCGGCTCGGCGACCGGCCTGACGGCATCCCGGACCGGCTCCAGCAGCCGCGTGTCGGAGATCCCCGCGACCACCGGCGACGCCAGGTACACGACCGGACGCGTCACCCCGATGACCGCCTCGACGCCCCTCTCCACGCCCGGCACTGCCGCAGCATCCTCCGCTCGGTCGGGTTTGCCCGTAGGTACTCGTGCCGGTGTCACCACGGCTGTCAGCGGCTGGCCCAGGTTCGCAACCGTCACATCAGCGCCGGCGCGTGCATGAGCCACGTCATCCGCAATCGCATCGTGAACAGCCCACACGCCGAACGCGCCACCGACCAGGAGTGCCCCGCGCAGCGTCCACCGAGCCAGTCGGCCGCGACACCACAACAACGGACACCTCCGAACGGAACGCCTCATCCTTGTGCCAAGGCCCTCAATTCTGCCCTTCATGGCCACACCAGCACCCGCCGACACACCGGTTAAATCGACGCCCATTGAAGTATGCGAAGGGAATTCGGCTCGCCCGAGAGGCCGCTGCCTACAATGGCTCATTGCCCGGCCCGCACCCACCTGGCTCGATGCTCGGTCATCAACCAGCGCAGCGGGCTGGTCAACCTGGGCGGATCCCTGGCATCCCGGGTCGACGCGCAGGTCGCTAGACTGAGCGCTCGCGCCCTCGTAGCTCAGGGGATAGAGCAACGGTTTCCTAAACCGTGTGTCGCAGGTTCGAATCCTGCCGGGGGCACCAGCATCGCCTGGCCAACGATCGCCTTCTCCGCCGTCCGGTACGTCCGGGCCCGATCCAGGTTGCCCAGCCGGACGGCACCTCCGCGTCGCGCCGGCGCCCTGGAAAGGCCGCAGACCGAGCTCGGCATCAATTCCGGCCTCACCGATGGCCCCACCACCGTCGGATCCACACCGGCTCCATCGGATCGCGCAGGCCGACCAAAAGGCACCGGAGGGCGCTCCGTCCCGGGCTACGCGAACACCCGGGTGGCGGCGAGCCCTGCAACCGGCCAGGGCTTGTGGCAACGTCTCTGTAGTTGCCAATTGTTTGCAACAACTCCGCCACAGCTCTGGACAACCTGCCGCGCTGGTAACTAGCGTCTGCGCTATGAGTCCTTACGAGCTTGACCCGCGCGCCTGGCAGGAGAGCTGGGACCGGCAGCAGGAGGCGTACCTGCCGGACCGGGAACACCGGATCACCGCGATGCTCGACGCGGTCGACGCCGTGGTGGACGGCGACCGCCCACGGCTGCTCGACCTGGCCGGCGGCACCGGCTCGATCAGTCTGCGGACGCTGGCCCGCTTCCCCCGGGCCGAGGTCACCCTCGTCGACCTCGACCCCGTGCTGCTGGCCATCGCCGAGGCGTCCCTGGCCGGGCGGGCCACGGTCGTCACAGCCGACCTCAACACCCCCGACTGGGTGGCGGCCCTGCCGCACCGCGAGTTCGACGCGGTCCTCACGGCCACCGCCCTGCACTGGCTCGACGCCCCGCGCCTGGCCACTCTGTACGGCGAACTCCACGGGCTGCTCCGGCCCGGCGGCGTGTTCGTCAACGCCGACCACATGCCCGACGACGCCCTGCCGGCGCTCAGCACCCGCCTGGCCGCACGCGCCCACGCCCAACGCGAGGCGCGGCACGCGGCCGGGGCGGCCCTCTCCTGGTCGGCCTGGTGGGATCAGGTCGGCACCGACCCCGGTCTCGCCCCGCTCGCCGAAAAGCGCCGGCAGATCTATCCGACCGGCCACAGTCCCGAGTGGACGCCGCCGGCCGCCTGGCACCTCGACGCCCTCGGGGCGGCGGGGTTCACCGAGGCCGGCGTGCACTGGCGCAACGGTGCCGACGCCGCCGTCGCGGCCCTGAAATGAGCGGCGGCGACGGACCGCACGGAGAGCCGGATCAGGGGCGGTAGCGGTAGCCCATGCCCGGCTCCGTGATCAGGTGCCGGGGCCGGGCCGGGTCGTCCTCCAGCTTGCGGCGCAGCTGTGCCATGAACTGCCGCAGGTAGTTGGTCTCCTGGTGGTACTCCGGGCCCCAGACGTCGTGCAGCAGCTGCCGCTGGCTGATCAGCTTTCCCGGGTTGCGGAGCAGCTTCTCCAGCATGGCCCACTGGGTGGGGGTGAGCTTGACCTCGGCGCCGTCGTCCCGGGTGACCGTCCGGTCGGCCAGGTCGACGGTGTGCCGGCCGATCCGGAGAGCGGGGGCGGCCGGGGTGGCGCCGCCGAGCCGGCGGGTGACGGCCCGGATGCGGGCGAGCAGCTCGTCCACGCCGAACGGCTTGGTGACGTAGTCGTCCGCGCCGGCGTCGAGGGCGGAGACCTTGTCCTCGCTGCCGGCCCGGCCGGAGAGCACGATGATCGGCACGGCGGTCCAGCCGCGCAGGCCGCGGATCACGTCGACGCCGTCCAGATCGGGCAGCCCGAGGTCGAGCACCACCAGGTCCGGCGGGTGGCTGGCGGCGGCCTTGAGCGCGGCGGCGCCGGTCTCGGCGACCTGGACGTCGTAGCCGCGGGCGCGCAGGTTGATCCGCAGGGCGCGCAGGATCTGCGGTTCGTCGTCCACGACCAGGATGCGGGTCACCGGACCCCCCTCTCCTCGGCGGCGGGCAGCCGCAGCACCATGGTCAGCCCCCCACCCGGGGTCGTCTCGGGGGTGATGCTGCCACCCATCGCCTCGGCGAGTCCGCGGGACAGTGCGAGCCCGAGGCCCACCCCGGTCTGGTTGTCCCGGTCGCCGAGGCGCTGGAACGGCAGGAAGACGTGCTCCCACTGGTCCTCGGGGATGCCCGGGCCGGTGTCGATGACCCGCAGCTCCACCTGGCCGGCGTGGACGCTGGCGGTGATGGTGGGCGGCTGCCCGGGCGGGCTGTGCCGCAGGGCGTTGGCCACGACGTTGACCAGCACCCGTTCCAGCAGGCCCGGGTCGGCGGTGGCCGCCGGCAGGTCGGCGGGGATGTCGGTGGTGACGTCGGCAGCCGCCGGCCCGAGTTCGTCCAGGGCCCGGGGTACGACGTCCTCCAGCCCGACCGCGGTGGCGGTCACACCGAGTACGCCGGCCTGGAGCCGGCTCATGTCGAGCAGGTTCGCCACCAACCGGCCGAGCCGGTCCAGGGACTCGTCGGCGGTGGCCAGCAGTTCCTCCCGGTCTTCCGCGCCGAACTCCACGTCGTGACTGCGCAGGCTGCTCACCGCCGCCTTCGCCGAGGCCAGCGGCGTACGCAGGTCGTGGCTGACCGCGGCGAGCAGCGCCGTGCGCATCCGGTCGGCCTCGGCGAGCGGCCGGGCGGTGGCGGCCTCCTCGGCGAGGCGTTCCTGGCGCAGCGCAACGGCGGCCTGGGCGGCGAACGCCTCGACCACCCGCCGGTCGGCGGCCTCCAGCCGTCGTCCGGCGAGGACCACGGTGAGCCGCTCGTCCACCGGCACGGCGGTCTCCCCGGCGCCCGGGCTGCCCGGCGGCCGGTCGCCGACGGCGGCCACCACCCGCCAGGCCGCCTCCTCCTGGGCCCGGCCGGGACGTCCCTCGGCCTCGGCCACCAGTTCCAGCACGCTCACCGCGCGCAGCGCGAAGGTCTCCCGCAGCCGGTCCAGGAGCGCCCGCAGCGGCCGCTCGCCGCGCAGCACCCCGCCGGCGACGGTGGCCAGGGTCTGCGCGTCGGCGGAGGCCCGCGCCGCCTCCCGGGTACGCCGGGCGGCCACGTCGACCACCCAGCTCACCGCGACCGCGACGCCGACGAAGACGCCGAGCGCGAGGAGGTTGTCCGCCTCGGCGATGGTCAGCGTGTAGAAGGGCGGGGTGAAGAACCAGTTCAGCAGCAGGGAACCACCCAGCGCGGCGACCAGCGCCGGCCACAGTCCACCCACCAGCGCGACGCCGACCACGCCGGCGAGGAAGAGCAGGATGTCGTTGGTCAGCATGAGGTCGGGCAGCACCCACAGCAGCCCGGTCAGGGCGGGCATGCCGAGCACGGCGAGCGCGAACCCCAGCAGCCGGCGCCGCCGGGACAGCGCGGCGGGCACTGCGGCACCGCGCCGCCCCCGCCCGGCCTCGGCGTGCGTGACCAGGTGTACGTCGATCGCCCCGGACAGCGCGGTGGTGGTGACGCCGACCCCCCGGGACAGCAGTTGGGCGAAGCGTCCCCGCCGGCTGGCGCCGAGCACGAGCTGGGTGGCGTTGACGCCGCGGGCGAAGTCCAGCAGCGCCGCCGGGATGTCGGTGCCGAGCACCTGGTGGTACGTCCCGCCCAGGCTCTCCACCAGCACCCGCTGCCGGGCCAGCTGGGCCGGGTCCGCGCCGGCCAGGCCATCGCTGCGGGCCACGTGCACGGCGAGCAGGTCGGCGCCCTTGCTGCGGGCGGCGATCCGGGCCGCGCGGCGGATCAGGGTCTCCCCCTCGGGGCCGCCGGTGAGCGCCACCACCACCCGCTCCCGGGCCTCCCAGGTGGCCGAGATGCCCTGCTGGGCGCGGTACGCGTCGAGCTGCTCGTCGACCTTGTCGGCGAGCCAGAGCAGCGCCAGTTCGCGCAGCGCGGTCAGGTTGCCGACCCGGAAGTAGTTGCCCAGGGCCGCGTCGATCTTGTCGGGGCGGTAGATGTTGCCGTGGGCCATCCGGCGACGCAGGGCCTCCGGGGTCATGTCGACCAGCTCGACCTGCTCGGCGGCCCGCACCACCTGGTCCGGCAGCGTCTCCCGCTGGGTGACACCGGTGATCTGCGCGACCACGTCGTTGAGCGACTCGAGGTGCTGGATGTTGACGGTCGACAGCACGCTGATCCCGGCGTCGAGCAGCTCCTGGACGTCCTGCCAGCGCTTCTCGTGCCGGCAGCCGGGCACGTTGGTGTGCGCAAGCTCGTCGACCACGGCGACCTCGGGCCGGCGGGCCAGCACCGCGTCGAGGTCCATCTCGGTGAACTCGACACCCCGGTAGGTCACCGTGTGTCGGGGCACCACCTCGAGCTTCCCGATCATCGCCGCGGTGTGCGGCCGGCCGTGGGTCTCGACCAGGCCGATCACCACGTCGGTGCCCCGCTCGGCCCGCCGCTGGGCCTCCTCCAGCATCGCGTACGTCTTGCCGACGCCGGGGGCGGCCCCGAGGTAGATGCGGAGCTCTCCCCTTGCCACGGACACGATCCTCCCTGATTGCTGGAAGGCGGCGCCCCTCCTTGGCGCCCGGCGCGGCGAAGGGGGTCCTTCCTGACCTGTCAGCGGGCGGGGAACTCTCGGTCGAGCGCGAGGTTGAGCTCGAGCACGTTGACCGCGGGTTCGCCCATGAAGCCGAGCGTCCGGCCGGTGGTGTGCGCAGACACCAGGCGGCGGACGGCGGCCGGGTCCGCGTCCCGCTCCCGCGCCACGCGGGCCACCTGGATCTCCGCGTACGCCGGGCTGATGTGCGGGTCGAGGCCACTGGCGCTGGCGGTGACCGCGTCGGCCGGCACCGCCGGCTCGGCGGGAGCGTCACCCCGGATCGGGGTGACCACCCCGCCCTCGGCGACGTAGTCGTGGCCGGGCTGGGCCAGCTCCACCGGCACCCCCTGGTAGCTACGGAGGACAGGGGTGGCCGGGGCGACCTGGTTGACGCTGACCACTCGGGTGATCCGGCCGGTCAGCCCGTCGGTGCGGAACACGGCCAGCACCGCGCCCACCCCGTCCGGGGTGCAGTAGGGCCGCCGCCCGTCGACGCCGTCGAACTCGCCGATGGCCCTGCTCCGGGCGCAGACCTGGGTGAGCAGGCTCTGCTTCGAGTCGTCGGGTGTGCTGGCGATGGTGTCGACCACGCTCTCCGGGCCCAGGTTGCTGGCAGCGGTGGCGGTGGGGTCGTAGCCGGCCGCCGACGGCCGGGACTGGAAGTAGCGCGGGACGGGGTTGCCGTCCCCGTCGGTGAACGACTGCCCGATGAGCGAGCTGCCCACGGTCCTGCCGTTCACGCTCACCAGCGAGCCGTCGGCCTTGCCGTCGAGTGCGGGGACCCGGCCGACGGCGACCATGGCCAGCGGGTACGCGAGGCCGAGCAGGACGGTGAACACGAGCAGCGCGCGCAGCGCGGCCAGGTGTTGAGCGAGCCAGGTAGGGAGGCGCATCACGAGATCCCCGGGACGAACTGGATGAGCAGGTCGATGAGCTTGATGCCGAGGAACGGCATGAGGATGCCGCCCAGGCCGTACACCAGCAGGTTGCGGCTCAGCAGCTTCGACGCGCTGGCCGGCCGGTAGCGCACGCCGCGCAGGGCCAGCGGGATCAGCGCGACGATGACGATCGCGTTGAAGATGACCGCGGACAGGATCGCCGACTCCGGGCTGGCCAGCCGCATGATGTTCAGCGCGGCCAGGCTCGGGTAGATGCCGGCGAAGATGGCCGGGATGATCGCGAAGTACTTCGCCACGTCGTTGGCGAGGCTGAAGGTGGTCAGCGACCCTCGGGTGATCAGCAACTGTTTGCCGATCTCCACGATCTCGATCAGCTTGGTCGGGTCGGAGTCGAGGTCGACCATGTTGCCGGCCTCCTTGGCGGCCGACGTGCCGGTGTTCATGGCCACGCCGACGTCGGCCTGGGCGAGGGCGGGCGCGTCGTTGGTGCCGTCGCCGGTCATCGCGACCAGCCGGCCGCCCTCCTGCTCCTTCTTGATCAGGGCGAGCTTGTCCTCCGGGGTGGCCTCCGCGAGAAAGTCGTCCACCCCGGCCTCGTCCGCGATGGCCTTGGCAGTACGCGGGTTGTCGCCGGTGATCATGACGGTGCGGATGCCCATCCGGCGCATCTCGTCGAAGCGCTCGCGCATCCCCGTTTTGACGATGTCCTTCAGGTGGATGACGCCGAGCGCCCGGGCCGGTTCGCCCTCGACGTGCTCGGCGACGACGAGCGGCGTGCCACCGATCCCGCTGATCTCGTCGACGAGCTGCCCCACCTGCTCGGTGGGGTGGCCGCCGTTCTCCCGGACCCACTTCATCACGGCCGCGGCGGCGCCCTTGCGGATCCGCCGGGCCGGCGCGCTGGCACCGCCGTCGGCGGTGCTGTCGGGGGTAAGGTCGACGCCGCTCATCCGGGTCTGCGCCGTGAACGGCACGAAGGTGGCGTGCGGCATCAGGCCCGGCTCACGCTCACGCAGCCCGAACTCGTTCTTCGCGAGCACCACGATCGAGCGGCCCTCGGGCGTCTCGTCGGCGAGGCTGGACAGCTGCGCCGCGTCGGCAACCTCGCCCACGGTCACGCCCGTGACCGGGAGGAACTCGTCCGCCTGCCGGTTGCCGAGGGTGATGGTGCCGGTCTTGTCGAGCAGCAGGGTGTTCACGTCGCCGGCCGCCTCGACGGCCCGGCCGCTCATGGCCAGCACGTTGCGCTGGATCAGGCGGTCCATGCCGGCGATGCCGATGGCCGAGAGCAGCGCCCCGATGGTGGTCGGAATCAGGCAGACCAGCAGGGACACCAGGACCACCCCGGTGACCCCGGCGTCGGTGATCGCACCGGTGTCGGGGGCGGCCGCCTGGAAGCCCTTGGCGAAGATCGCCAGCGGCTGGAGGGTCACCACGGCCAGCAGGAAGATGATCGTGAGCGCGGCGAGCAGGATGTTCAGCGCGATCTCGTTCGGGGTCTTCTGCCGGTTGGCACCCTCGACCAGGGCGATCATCCGGTCGATGAAGCTCTCGCCCGGCTTCTGGGTGATCTTGACGACGATCCGGTCGGAGAGCACCCTGGTGCCGCCGGTGACCGCGCTGCGGTCGCCGCCGGACTCGCGGATGACGGGCGCCGACTCGCCGGTGATGGCGGACTCGTCGACGCTGGCGATGCCCTCGACCACGTCGCCGTCGCCCGGGATGATCTGGCCCGCCTCGACCAGGACGATGTCGCCCTGCTTCAACTCCGGCGCGGGCACCGCCTCGTCCCGGTACCGGTTGGCCGGGGCGCCCGGGGTCCAGCCGATCAGCCGGGTGGCCATGGTGTCCTTCTTCGCCTGCCGCAGCGTCGCGGCCTGGGCCTTGCCGCGGCCCTCGGCCACCGCCTCGGCCAGGTTGGCGAAGATCACGGTGAGCCAGAGCCAGGCCGTGATGGCCCAGGCGAACACCGATGGGTCGGCGACGGCCAGCACGGTGGTGAAGACCGCGCCGATCTCGACGATCAGCATCACCGGGTTGCGCCACAGGGTGCGCGGGTCCAGCTTGCGCAGCGCGCCCGGCAGGGACCGGATCAGCTGCTTCGGGTCCAGCAGGCCCCCGCCGACCCGGTTGCCCTGGGTGGCCGGGGTGCCGGCGACCGGCTGCTCGCCGGCGCCGTGTGTCACGGGCGCGACGGACATGTCCTCGTTCCTCATGATGGTCACAGCCCCTCTGCGAGGGGGCCGAGCGCGAGCGCGGGCAGGAAGGTCAGCGCCACGAGGATCACCGTGACGCCGACGACCATCCCGACGAAGAGGGGTCGGTGGGTCGGCAGGGTGCCCTCGGAGGCGGGGGTGGGTTTCTGGCGCGCCAGCGAACCGGCCAGCGCGAGCACGAAGGCGATCGGCAGGAACCGGCCGAGCAGCATGCACAGCCCGAGCGCGGTGTTCCACCAGGGCGTGTTCACCGTGATGCCGGCGAACGCGGAGCCGTTGTTGTTGCTCGCCGAGGTGAACGCGTAGAGCACCTCGGAGAGGCCGTGCGGGCCGACGTTCAACGCGGTCGAGTTGTTGCCGGTGGCGAAGGCAGCCGCGGTACCGATCAGCACCAGGGCCGGAGTGATCAGGAAGTACAGCGAGGCGAGCTTGATCTCGCGGGAGCCGATCTTCTTGCCCAGGTACTCCGGGGTGCGGCCCACCATCAGTCCGGCCACGAACACGGTGACCACGGCGAGGATCAGCAGGCCGTAGAGGCCGGAGCCGACCCCGCCCGGGGCCACCTCGCCGAGCATCATGTTGATCATCGGCATCATCCCGCCGAGGGCGGTGTACGAGTCGTGGAACGAGTTCACCGCGCCGGTCGAGGTGAGCGTGGTGGCGGCGGCGAAGGTCGCCGAGTCCGACACGCCGAACCGGACGTCCTTGCCCTCCATGGCGGCGGCGACCGCCTGCGGCACGGTGCCGTGCCCGGCCAACTCGAAGACGTTGGTCAGGGTGACGCTGGCCAGCGCCAGGATCGCCATGACCGCGGCGATCGCGTAGCCCTGGCGGGGCTGCCCGACCATCCGGCCGAAGACCCGAGGCAGGCTGAACGGGATGACCAGGATCAGGAAGATCTCCAGCCAGTTCGTCCAGGTCGTCGGGTTCTCGAACGGGTGGGCGCTGTTCGTGTTGTAGAAGCCGCCACCGTTGGTGCCCAGCTGCTTGATCACTTCCTGGCTGGCCACCGGCCCGCCGGTGATCGTCTGGCTGCCGCCGGTCAGCGTGGTGACGTCGGTGCCGCCGGACAGGTTCTGCACCACCCCGCCGATCATCAGCGCCAGCGCGCCGAGCACGGCGATCGGCAGCAGGATCCGCAGCGTGATCCGGGTCAGGTCGACCCAGAAGTTGCCCAGTTCGCCGGCCCGGTTGCGGGCGAACCCGCGGACCAGGGCGACCGCCACGGCGATGCCGACCGAGGCAGAGACGAAGTTCTGCACGGCCAGGCCGGCCATCTGCACCAGGTGACCCATGGTCGACTCACCCGAGTACCACTGCCAGTTCGTGTTGGTCACGAACGAGACCGCGGTGTTCCAGGCGCCGTGCGGGACCACCGGATCCAAGCCCAGCGAGAGCCACAGGTGGTTCTGCAGGCGCTGGAACCCGTACAGGAACAGGATCGACACGGCCGAGAAGGCCAGCACACTGCGGGCGTACACGGCCCAGGTCTGCTCGGCGGCGGGGTTCACCCCGACCAGGCGGTAAACCACCCGCTCGACACGCGACTGCCGGGTGCCGGAGACCACCCCGTACAGGTAGTCGCCGAACGGCTTGTGGACCGCGACGAGCGCCGCCACCAGGGACAGCAGGAAGACGATGCCGGCTGTTGTCATGGTCATCAGAAGCGTTCCGGGAACAGCAGGGCGACGACCATGAACGCGCCCAGGCCGATCGCCAGCACCAGACCGACGGCGTTCACCGCACTCACAGCTTCTCCACCCCTCGTACGACGAGGGCGAGCGCTGCGAACAGCCCCACCGTGATCAGCACGAACACCAGGTCAGACACGGCTGACTCCTCTTACGGACGTCCCCCGCGGCCGACTCCCGGCCGCGCCGGGCAATCACAACGCCCCTGCCAGCAGACGGACAGGGGCCATAACGGGACCGTGACGGCGACCCGCGGTTTCTTGACGCGCTTTTCACGGCGCCCGTCCCTGAGGTGAACCCGGTCACTCGGCCAGGCCGGGCAGCACGAACATCGCCAGCGCCAGCGCCACCTGCGGGAGCCACCACAGGTGGCGGAGGCGGTGGGTGGTACGGGTGGACGGGTTGACGGTCGTCGGATTTCCCCTTCGCCGAGGTTGGCACTTTCCCGGTACGTCGGAGCCGGGGCGGGGATCCGGACCGTGAAATCCGTCAGCCGTCGAGGCGGCGGACCATGTTCATGATCGTTTCGACCTGGTAGCCGCCCTTGATCGGGTAGTTGGTGGCGCCGAGGTAGCCCCACCAGTCCCAGCAGCCGTTCGGATTGGCTCCGGTCGCGATGGCCTGCGGGTAGAGCACGATCAGCCGGTTGGTGTCGGCGTACTGGTTGAGGTTCGCCCGGTCGACGAAGGCGGTGCCGATCTTGGCGTACCCCTGGGCGCAGCCGTGCAGGGCGACCAGCAGCCGGCAGGTCTGGCCGGCGGCGCAGGCGCTCGGCACGTACGCGAAGCCGTTGGCGTCCATGCTCAGCCCGTTGGCCCAGCCGTTGGTCGCGAAGGTGTCCTGGCTGAACCGGATGAGCGTGCCGCCCAGCGGCCCGGTGTTCGGGGCGGACACCGGGCCGAGCAGCTTGCCGAGGAAGCTGCCCTCCGGGTCGGTGCCGCAGTCGTTGAGGAACGGCGAGGCGGTCGCCGTGCAGCCGACCGTGCCGTACGGGGTGACCCAGGCGTGGCCGGCGGCGCTGCCGCTGTCGTAGCGGACGCTGGCGCCGAAGTCCTGGTAGTAGCGGACCAGGTCGTCGGTGACGGACTTCTTCACGGTGTTGTCGTTGCCGCCGTGATAGACGTACACCGGCTGGCCGGGGAGGTTGCCGGTGCCGTCGATCCAGCCGTACGACGCCCAGGTGCGGGTGTAGCTCTCCAGGGTGGACAGGTACGTCGGGTAGATGTTGTCGCCGCAGCCGTAGAGCGCCTGGGCCACGTTGTTCTGGGCGCAGTAGTACGGGCCGGCGGCGAAGACGGCCGCGCCCCGGATCCGTGCCGAGTACGCGACCTGGAGCTGGGTGGCCAGGTACCCGCCGGAGGAGACCCCGGCGACGTACACGGCGGAGACCGGATAGCTGCGGAGCGAGCCGGCGATCGGGGTCTTGGTGTACGGGGTGCCCGCGGCCCGGGCGGCGGTGCCCCCGGGCAGGATCAGGAGCAGGGCCGCGGCGAGGGTGGTGGCGACTTTCCACGGTGTCTTCATGGGGTTCTCCCCTCCGAGCGCCGGCGGGTCGGCCGGCGTGCCGGAACGCTAACGCGACATTGACCACAGCAGATATCCGTACGGCCGACACCTCCGGGCCGGCGGCGGTGTGGGCTGCCCACCGGGGTATTTCGGTTGGCGGTCGGCGGGATGAGGGTTACCGTCCCCGCGACGTCACTCCGAGATCGCGAAGAGGGTGTTTCTGGTGCCGGTGCCGAGCGCGACCAACCGAACCGACCTGCCCGACGGACCCACCTTCTGGAGTGACCGCATTGGATCTGCCACGTAGTTTCGTCATCCGCGAGGGCGACCTCCGGATTCTCAACCCGTTCGACGCCGGCAAACTCGCCACCCTGGGCCGGGCGATCAAGCTCGCACCCGGCACGTCGATCCTGGATCTGTGCAGCGGCAAGGGCGAGCTGCTCTGCACCTGGGCCCGCGACCACGCGGTGACCGGCACCGGCGTGGACATCAGCACCGCCTTCACCGCAGCCGCCCGGGAGCGCGCCGTCGAGCTGGGCGTCGCCGACCGGGTCCGGTTCGTGCACGGCGATGCCGCGACCTTCGTAGCCGAGGCGCCCGTCGAGGTGGCCGCCTGTGTCGGCGCCACCTGGATCGGCGGGGGTGTCCCCGGCACCCTGGAGATCCTCCGGCGCAGCCTGCGCCCCGGCGGGATGGCGCTGGTCGGGGAGCCGTACTGGCGACGCGACCCGCCCGACGCGGAGACTGTGGCGGGGTGCCACGCCCGGTCGCGGGACGAGTTCCAGGATCTGCCCGGGCTGGCCCGGCTCTTCGGGGAGTGCGGCTGGGACCTGGTGGAGATGGTCCTCGCCGACCAGGACAGCTGGGACCGGTACGCGGCGGCGCACTGGCTCAACCTGCGCCGCTGGTTGGACGCCCACCCGGATGACGAGCTGGCCGGGGAACTGCGCCAGGAGCTGACCGAGGATCCGCTCCGGCACGTCCGCTACCAGCGGGAGTACCTGGGTTGGGGAGTCTTCGCCCTGCTCCCGCGGTGATCGCGCCCGGGTCGGTTCCCCCGCGCGGGGAGCCGGCCCGGGACGACGTTCCGCCGCCGTTCGGCGGCCGGACCGGCTCGGGCGGCTTAGCGGGCGGCCACCAGGGTAAGGCAGGATCATGGGACAGCTGCGCGCGTCGCCGCCGCCGTCACGGACCACGGAACTGGAGCGGTGGGGCCTCGGCACCCCGACCGAGCTGCGCGACCTGCGGGCCTCGCTGCGCGACGCGCTGACCCGGCACGGCCTCACCCAGGGTGAGGATCTCGACGAGATCCCGCACCTCGTGGTGCTGGTCGCCACCGAGCTGGCAACCAACGCTCTGCGGCACGGCATACCGCCGACCATCGTCACCCTGCTTGCCGCCGACGACTGCTTCATCCTCGACGTGGCCCACCACGACCTCAGCACGAGCCCCGACCTGAGCGACACCAGCCCGCTCGACTCGGGCGGTCGCGGGCTGCTGCTGGCCCAGTCGGTCTCCCTTGCCGTCGGGTGGTACGCGACCGGGGACACCAAGAACATCTGGGCCTCGTTTCCCCGCTGAGCACCCGCGTCGATCTCCGTCCGTCGCATCGCTGCGGTCTGGGCGGGACCACGGACGCCGGGGCTGGAGGGTTGACGGCCCGAGGTGAGGGCACTCACGGGCGGCGGCACCGGGTCCGCCGGTACCGTTCCTCCTCGGGCGCGCGACCCGCCGCGCCGTCGGCGAGTTGCGGCATACCGCGCCGTCCCAGCTGCGGTGACGGCCTGAACTGCCGCACCCCGAGTGGATCATGGCGCGCCCGCCGGACGACCCCGAGAAGAGGAGGGCCCAGCGTGCCGGACGCCGAGCAGCTGCTCGCCGACGCCCTCGCGGCGGCGCGCGGCACCGACGTACGGGCGGCCGAACGCGCCCTCGACCGGCTGGTGGTCGGCGACGGCCCGGCGGTGGACGCGGTGCTGCTCGCCCGCCTGACCCGGGGCGTCGGGCGGCTCTGGCCGCGGGGCTGGCAGCCGGTCGACCTGGACCGCATCGCGGCCCGGCGGCTGGCACCCCGGGGCGTGCAACTGCTCCGGGGCGTGCTGGCCGCCCAACGGCGGGAGCAGCCAGGCCCGGTCCCGCAGTGGTTCGACGACCAGCTCGCCGAGCTGGACGCGCGCTGGGACGGTGACGCCGGCTGGCTGGACCGCCAGGCCGGCGGCGACCGGATCACCGCGCTGCGGGACGCGGTCGACGCGGTCGGGCTGGTCGAGGCGCTGCCGCCGGTCGCGGTCCTCCGCCCGCCACCGGGCGGTCCGGCCGCCACCTCGCGGACCGCCACACCGGCCACCGGCTCGCGGATGCTGGACCGGGTACGCGCCCTGCTGGCCAAGGCTGAGTCGACCACCTTCCCGGCCGAGGCGGAAGCGCTCACCGGGAAGGCGCAGGAGCTGATGGCCCGGCACAGCATCGACGCCGCCCTGCTCGACGCGACCGCCGAGCGGCCGGACCAGCCCAGCGGCGTCCGGCTCGGCACCGACGCCCCGTACGCGGCGGCGAAGGCGCTGCTGATCCAGGAGGTGGCGGCGGCGAACCGGTGCGAGTCGGTGTGGTCCGACGACCTCGGCTTCGCCACCGTGCTCGGCTTCCCGGCCGACCTGGCGGCGGTCGAGCTGCTGCACACCTCGCTGCTGGTGCAGGCCACCGCGGCGATGCTGCGCGGCCGGGGCGAGCGCCGCGCGGGCCGCGGCCGGCGCACCAAGGGCTACGACGAGTCCTTCCTCAACGCGTTCGCGCTGCGCATCGGGGAGCGGCTGCGGGCGGTCACCGCGGCGGCGGACCGGGAGGCGGCCGGGGAGCGCGGCGGTGACCGGCTGCTCCCGGTGCTCGCCGCCCGCTCGGACGCCGTCCGGGAGCGCGTCGACCAGCTCTTTCCCGGCGTCACCCGGCACCGGCTCCAGGTACGCGACGCCGAGGGCTGGACCTCGGGCACCTCGGCCGCCGACCGGGCCTCGCTGGAGGTCGGCGCCCCGGCACGCCGGCCGGTACAGCGGGGCCGCTGATTTTTTCGGGGAAGATGTCGGATCGGACGTCCCGGCTCCGACCCGTCTGCGAGAGGCGCCACCGCCGGTGGCCCGTACCCGAGGAGTGGACCGTGAAGTACATGCTGCTGATCTGGAACCGGCCCGGCTTCGTCGAGGAGCTGTCCGAGGCGGATCGGAACGCGATCTTCGGCGAGGTCGACGACATCATGAAGCGGCTGACCGAGTCCGGTGAACTGGTCGGCGGGGAGGCCCTGGCCCACCCGTCGCAGACCCGTACGGTCCGGACCGGCGCCGCCGGCGTCGAGATCACCGACGGGCCGTTCGTGGAGAGCAAGGAACAGTTCGCCGGCTACCTGATGGTCGACTGCGAGACCCCGGAGCGGGCCGCCGAGATCGCCGCGAACTGGCCGGACGTGCGGCGCGGATTCGGGGTGCTGGAGGTGCGTCCGGTGATGGACCAGGCCGGGACGGAGATGTGACGTTCCCCGTCGTCGAGGACCTGCTGCGCACCCTCGCGCCGCAGGTCCTCGGCGTGCTCGTGCGCCGGCACGGCCAGTTCTACGCCTGCGAGGACGCCGTGCAGGAGGCACTGCTCGCCGCCGCCACGCAGTGGCCGGAGCAGGGCGTGCCGGACCACCCCCGCTCGTGGCTGGTCACCGTGGCGACCCGTCGGCTCACCGACGAGTGGCGCAGCGAGCGGGCTCGCCGGGACCGCGAGGTCGCGGTGGCGGTCCGCGAGCCGGCGTACGCGGCGGTCGCGCCGGCCGCCGACGAGGAGCCGCCGAGTGCGGACGACACGCTGAAGCTGCTCTTCCTCTGCTGCCATCCGGCGCTCACCGGCTCCGCCCAGGTGGCACTCACGCTACGTGCCGTGGGCGGGCTGAGCACGGCCGAGATCGCCCGGGCGTACCTGGTGCCGGAGGCCACGATGAGCCAGCGGATCCGCCGGGCCAAGCAGCGGATCGAGGCGGCCGGTGCCCGCTTCGCGCTGCCCTCGGCCGCCGACCGCGACGAGCGGCTGCGGGCCGTGCTGCACGTGCTCTACCTGGTCTTCAACGAGGGGTACACCGCCTCCAGCGGCGGCGAACTGCACCGGGCGGAGCTGACCGGCGAGGCGATCCGGCTGGCCCGGGAACTGCACCGGCTGCTCCCGGACGACGGCGAGGTCACCGGGCTGCTCGCGCTGATGCTGCTCACCGACGCACACCGGGCCGCCCGGACCGGCCCGGGCGGGGAGCTGGTGCCGCTGACCGAGCAGGACCGCACCCGCTGGGACCGGAGCGAGATCGAGGAGGGCATCGCCCTGGTGACCGAGGCGCTGACCTGGTCGCCACCGGGTCCGTACCAGGTGCAGGCGGCGATCGCGGCGGTGCACGCCGAGGCGCCGTCGGCGGCGGAGACGGACTGGCCGCAGATCGTCGCGCTCTACCGGGTACTCGCCCGGATCGCGCCGAACCCGATGGTCACCCTCAACCAGGCCGCCGCGGTGGCCATGGTGGACGGTCCCCGGGCCGGGCTCGCCCTGCTGGCCCCGCTGGACTCGGACGACCGCACGGCCGGGCACCACCGGCTCGCCGCGGTCCGCGCCCACCTGCTCGAAATGGCCGGCGACCGGGACGAGGCGCGGGAGGCTTACCTGGCCGCCGCGCGCGCGACGACCAGCCTGCCCGAGCAGCGCTACCTGGAGGTACGCGCCGCGCGCCTGGCCGTGGAGCGCTGATTCGGAACAGCCGCCCCGGGCCAGCACACCGGTCAGGCGCGGCACTCCCGGGCCAGCCGCTGCGGGATCTCGACGAAGCTGGCGCTCAGCCACGTGACCGGCGCGGACGACTTCGCCCCGACGTCGATCCGCCGCGCGGCGTCCGTCACGAGCGCCTTGATCTCCGGATCCTGCGCCCGGGTGGCCTGCCGGCGTACGTCGTCGGCCAGGTCGGCGAGATTCGCCTTGACCTGGTCGTTGATCTGCTCGGGAGTGAGGTCCCGGCGGGTGGCCGCGGCGGAGTCGGCGGCGATCTCCTTGCTCTTGGCGATGATGAGCTTGTCGACCTCGGCACAGACCGCGGCGGTGTTGGCCGCGGTCACCGGCGACGGCGACGCGGTGGCGGTCGGGGCCGGTGCGGTGGCGGAGGCGGTCGGCGGGCCCGCCCAGTTGCCCGTCGACGCCCCGGTGTCCTCCTCCGGGGACGGCTGGCAGGCCGTGGCGAGGGCCGTCATGGTCACCAGGGCGGCGGCACGGATGGCGGCGGTACCCGACATGGTTCTCCCCGTACGGTCGTCGGCCGTCGGTGACGGCGCGTGGTCACCCGGGGCTCCGTCCTGGGCCGCCGCCCGCGCCCCGGGCAGATCGAGCGGCGACGGATCGAGTGTGCCAAGGATCCGGCGCGACCGCCGGACGCGGCCCGCGCGCGGCACGCCGGGTCGGCGAGATGCCGGTGAGCGAGACGCCGGCCGCCGGCCCCGGGCGGACCGGGACCGGCGGCGGGTGCGGAGGTCAGCCGACCGGCCGGAAGCGCCGCAGCCGGAGGCTGTTCGCCACCACGAAGACCGACGAGAAGGCCATCGCGGCGCCGGCGATCATCGGGTTGAGCAGGCCGGCGGCGGCCAGCGGCAGAGCCGCCACGTTGTAGGCGAAGGCCCAGAACAGGTTGCCCTTGATGATGCCGAGGGTCCGCCGGGAGAGCCGGATGGCGTCCACGGCCGCCATCAGGTCACCCCGGACCAGGGTCAGGTCGGACGCCTCGATCGCCACGTCGGTGCCGGTGCCCATGGCCAGCCCGAGGTCGGCCTGGGCCAGGGCGGCGGCGTCGTTGATGCCGTCCCCCACCATCGCGACCGTCCGCCCCTCGGCCTGGAGGCGCTGCACCACCTCGACCTTGTCGGCCGGCAGCACCTCGGCGATCACCTGGTCGATGCCGACCTCGGCGGCCACCGCCTTCGCGACGGTGGTGTTGTCGCCGGTGAGCAGCACCGGGGTGAGCCCGAGTTCGCGCAGCCGGGCGATGGCCGCCGCGCTGGTCGGCTTCACCACGTCGGCCACCGCCAGCACGCCACGGGCCCGGCCGTCCCAGCCGGCCAGGACCGCCGTCCGGCCGGCGGCCTCCGCCTCGGTCGCCGCCCGCACGACCTCCTCGGGTACGTCCAGACCCCGCTCCCGCAGCAGCCGGAGCCGCCCGACGACCACGTCCCGGCCGTCGACCGAGCCGGCAACGCCGAGCCCTTCCGCGTTGGCGAAGCCGGTGACCGGGGGCACCGGGCCGGCCCCCGCGGCACCGTCGGCGATCGCCCGGGCGATCGGGTGCTCGGAGGCGGCCTCCAGCGCGCCGGCCAGCTGGAGCAGCTCGTCGGCGTCCTGACCGGCGGCCGGGAGCACGTCGACCAGCGTCATCCTGCCGGTGGTTACCGTGCCGGTCTTGTCCAGCACCACCGTGTCGACCTGGCGGGTCGACTCCAGCACCTCGGGGCCCTTGATCAGGATGCCGAGCTGGGCACCCCGCCCGGTGCCGACCAGCAGCGCGGTCGGGGTGGCCAGGCCGAGGGCGCACGGGCAGGCGATGATCAGGACGGCCACCGCGGCGGTGAACGCCGCCGTCGTCCCCGCCCCGGTGCCGAACCACCAGCCCAGCGTGCCGGCGGCCAGGGCGATCACGATCGGCACGAAGATCCCGGAGATCCGGTCGGCGAGCCGCTGCACGGCTGCCTTGCCGGTCTGCGCCGCCTCGACCAGCTTGGCCATCTGGGCGAGCTGGGTGTCTCCGCCGATCCGGGTGGCCCGCACGACCAGCCGGCCGCCGGCGTTGACGGTGGCGCCGACGACGGTGGCGCCGGGCCCGACCTCGACCGGGACCGATTCGCCGGTGAGCATGCTGGCGTCGACGGCCGAGGTGCCCTCCTCGACCACGCCGTCGGTGGCGATCTTCTCGCCGGGCCGGACCACGAACCGGTCCCCGACCACCAGCTGGTCCACCGGGATCCGGGTCTCCCGGTCGCCGCGAAGCACCGCGACGTCCTTGGCGCCCAGCTCGAGCAGGGCCCGCAGGGCGGCGCCGGCGGTCCGCTTGGACCGGGCCTCGAAGTAACGGCCGGCGAGGATGAAGGCGGTGACCCCGGCCGCCGCCTCGAGATAGATGTTGCCGGCGCCGTCGCCGCGGGTGATGTCGAAGCGGAACGGGTGCACCATCCCGGGCATCCCGGCGTCACCCAGGAAGAGCGCCCAGAGCGACCAGCCGAACGCGGCGAGAGTGCCGAGCGACACCAGGGTGTCCATGGTCGCCGCGCCGTGCCGCAGGTTGATCCAGGCGGCCCGGTGGAACGGCAGCCCGCCGTAGACCACGACCGGGGCGGCCAGGGTCAACGACAGCCACTGCCAGTAGGTGAACTGCCAGGCGGGCACCATGGCGAGCAGGATCACCGGCACGGCCAGCGCGACCGAGACCCACAGCCGGGTACGCAGCCCGCGCAGCTCGTCCACCGGCTCGGCGGTCGCCTCGGCCAGGGCCTGGGCCGGCGGGGGCGGTACGGCTGCCGTGTAGCCGGTCTTCTCCACCGTGGCGATCAGGTCGTCCGGCGTCACGTCGTCGGCGTACCGGACGGTGGCCTTCTCGGTGGCGTAGTTGACCGTGGCCTCGACGCCGTTCATCCGGTTGAGCTTCTTCTCGATGCGGGCTGCGCAGGAGGCGCAGGTCATGCCGCCGATCGCGAGTTCGATCTGGTTCGGCGCGACCGGCAGGGACGAAGAGCCCGCGCTCTTGGCGGTCGATGTCATCGCGGCACCTCCGGTCAATTGTGCCCGTGACCCGGGGTGCCGTGGTCGGCCTCCGGGGTCGGTGTGGTGGTCGGGGCCGGCGCGCCCGTCGCCGGCGCGCCCGGGTCGCCGGCCACGACGGTGAACTCCGCGGTGTGCACCGCGTCGCCGTGCCGGAAGTCCAGGTAGAGGCGGTACGTCCCGGCCGAGGGCACCTCAGCGGAGAAGGTGACCGCCGGCCCGGCCGCGGTCCGCCCGTCACCGGGCGCGCCCTCCGGGTGCACGTGCAGGTAGGCCAGGTCGCCCTGCCGCAGCGCCACCAGGTGCCCGTACGCCCCGAGGTAGGGCTGGAGGTCGGTGACCGGCCGGCCGTCCCGGCTCACGGTCAGGGTGAGCTGGCTGGTGCGGCCCGGCTGCGGGGTGCCGCCGAGGGTGACGGTGTAGCCGTCGACGGTGGTGCTGGTGGCGGGTGCCGGCAGCGGCCGGTCGGCCAGCGTGCCGGGGACCGTGACGTCGACCCCGAGCGTCAGCGGCACGCCGCCGGTCGGGGTGAAGTCGGCGAACGCCCGCCAGGTGCCGGCGCCGGCGAGCGGCGAGGCGACCCGCCAGGTGCCGTCGGCGGCCAACTCGGGGTGGACGTGCCGGAACCCGGAGAGGTCACGCCGGGCGACGATCAGGTGCATGCGCTTGTCGTGCGCCACGTCGTAGCGGGTGACCGGCCGGCCGTCGGGGCCGGTGATCCGGAAGGCGAACTCGCCGGCCGGGGCGCTCACCGGCTGCAGCGTGTAGCCGCGGTCGGAGACGAGCAGCCCGCCGGGCAGGTGGTCGGTGGCGGCCGCCGTGTGGCCGGCGTCGCCGTGACCTCCGTCACCGTGATCGCCGTCGGTGGTGTCGTGCGGGGTCACGGCGGGCGGGGCGACGGGGCCGGCCAGGTGACCGACCCCGTACGCCGCGCCGAACACCGCCGCGAGGCCGAGGGCGAAGCCGCTCAGCTTCGTCGTCGTGTTCATGGGGTACCTCGGTTCCTTCGGGTCCGCGGACCCGTCACGCCCCGACGAGGTCGTAGCCGGCCTCGTCCACGGCGGCGCGGACGGCGTCCGTGGCCAACGGGCTCTCACTGGTGACGGTGACCTGGCCGGAGGCCAGGTCGACCTGGACGTCCGTGACGCCCGGGATGGCGCTCACCTCGGTGCTGACCGAGTTGACGCAGTGCCCGCAGGTCATGCCCTGCACCTGGTACGTGGTGGTGACCATCGCAACTCCCCTCTCGCCGCCCCCACCCTATACCCCCTGGGGGTAACTGGTGGAGAGACTGCGCCACTCTCCTGTTACCGCTACCCCGTGGGGGTATCAGCTAACGAAGAGGACCGTACCATACCCCAGAGGGGTACGCTATCCTGGACGCCATGACCGCACCGACGACCCCGACCCGGGGCTACACCGCCAGCAAGGACCAGCTGCTCGCGCGGCTCCGCCGTATCGAGGGCCAGGTCCGCGGCATCGAGAAGATGGTCGAGGACGACCGCTACTGCATCGACGTGCTGACCCAGATCTCCGCCATCCAGGCCGCCCTGGACAAGGTCGGCCTCGGCCTGCTCGACGGGCACGCGCGGCACTGCATGCACGAGGGTGCGGCCGAGGGTCGCGCCGACGAGATGGCCACCGAGATGATGGCCGCCGTCGGCCGGCTGATGAAGCGCGGCTGACCAGGCCCGTTGGGGGCCGGACGGCGCGTCCGGCCCCCAACGGCTGCGGTGTCAGCGCCCGTCGAGCAGCTTCCGCATGCTGTCGATCTCGGCCCGCTGGGCGTCGACGATCCGCTGGGCGAGCGCCCTGGCCTCGGGATTGGCGCCCCCGGTCAGCTCCGCCTGCGCCATCGTGAGCGCACCCTCGTGGTGGGCGATCATCATGGTCAGGAACTGCCGGTCGAAGTCGGCCCCGGACGACGCCTTCAGCGTCGCCAGGTCGGCGTCGGACATCATCCCGGGCATGCCGTGGTCCATCCCCGGCATGCCGTGGCCGGCACTGGCCGGAGGCACCGGCCGGCCCCATGCGCTGAGCCAGTCGGTCATGCTGGCGATCTCCGGCGCCTGGGCCGCCTTGATCTGCCCGGCCAACCTCCGCACCTCGGGGTCGGCGGCCCGGTCGTCGGCCAGCTCGGCCATCGCCACGGCCTGCCGGTGGTGCGGGATCATCATCTGGGCGAACGTCACGTCCGCCTCGCCGAAGGAGGCCCCGGGGGAGGGCGATCCCGTGGCGGGCGTGTCGTGGCCGGTGCCGGCGATCGGGTGGTCGCCACCGCCACAGCCGGTGAGGGCGAGCGCGGCGGCTACGGTCACGCCGGCCAGGGCGGCCCGACGCGCGAGGGTACGAGTGGACATGGAATGGCCTTTCGGTGTCGAAACCTACGCAGCGGACGGCGGACGCGGGGTGACCGGTCTTCCGGTCCACCCGCGCCGGGGCGTCCTATCTGCGCAGCACCGACACCGTCGCCAGGCGCAGCCCGTACGGTCGGGGCGGCGGGGCGCGCGGTCCTGGGGCGGCCCGGAGGGCCACCCTGGCGGCCGGCCCGTAGGTCCGGGCCCCGGCCCGCAGCAGCAGCGCGACCAGCAGCGTGACGGCGAACGCGCCGAGCACGGCCAGGCAGATGCTCCAGCCGGACCGGTCGCCGCCGGGATCACCCAGCGGGAGCAGCCGGGCCTGGGCGTCCGTCGGCGGGAGGACCCGGGCCGGGCCGCAGCCGTCACCCGGGCAGTCGCCGGCCCAGCCGGCCACCGCGGCCGGCAGAGTGGCGGGACCGGCCACCGCGGCCGGCGGGGCGGCGTGGTTGGCCGCCGCGTGGTCCCCCGGGCCGCCGGAGGCGTGCGTGCCGTGGCCGAGAGTGTGCATGGCGGTCAGCCCGACCAGGGTGCAGAGCAGCAGCAGGAGCCGGACCCACGGTCCGGTCGTCACCGCTGGCGCCGTACGCACGAGAACCACGCTAGTGGGTGCGCCGGGCCGGGCCGGCAGGAACCACCGGAGATCGCTCATCGCCTGCGTCGCGCCCCCGGACCTGGCTACCATTCCCGGCGGCGACCGGCCTGCACTCCCCCCGCCGGCGCCAGCGCCGGCCCGGTGAACCGACCAGCCCGGTGACACGTATCGCGCTGTGACTCGTTGGGAGACACGCCATGGGCGCCGACCACACCCGTCCCGCTCCGCCCGCCCCGCCCGGGGTGCGACGGATCCTCGTCGCGACGGTGGTGCCGCTGTTCCTGGTGACCGTGGTCGCCGCGCTGGTGCTGTGGCCGCGGGACAGCCGGGAGCCGACGGGTGGCGCGGACCTGCCGCGTTACCACGGCACGGTGACCCGGGTGGTGACCGAGCCGTGTCCGCCGACGCCGGAGGACGACGGCACCGGCCAGGCCACGGGGCCGTGCGGAACCGCGACGGTCGCCGCCGAGCAGGGCCCGGACGCCGGCCGGCAGGTCGAGGCACCCCTCCCGTCCGGCCCCGGGGCACCCCGGGTCGAGGTCGGTGACAAGATCATCCTCGTCGAGCTGATGGACCCGGCCGACCTGACGATCAAGACCTACAACATCGCCGAGCACCAGCGCGGCACGCCGCTGGTCTGGCTGGCCGTGCTGTTCGCCGTCGCCATCGTGGCGTTCGGGCGCTGGCGCGGACTGGCCGCGCTGGGCGGCCTGGTGGCAAGCTTCGCCGTGCTGCTCGGCTTCGTGCTGCCCGGGATCGGCGCCGGCCAGCCGCCGCTGCTGGTGGCGATCGTCGGCGCCGCGCTGATCATGTTCGTGGTGCTCTACCTGACCCACGGGATCACCGCCGAAACCTCGGTGGCGGTGCTCGGCACCCTGGGCAGCCTGGTGCTGACCGGCATCCTCGGCACCCTGGCCACCGCGGCCACCCACCTGACCGGCTACGGCAGCGAGGACGCCACCACGCTGTCGATGTTCCAGCAGAACGTCGACCTGCACGGGTTGCTCCTGGCCGGCATCATCATCGGCTCGCTCGGCGTGCTGGACGACGTCACCGTCACCCAGGCGGCCACGGTCACCGAGCTGGCGAACGCGAACCCGGGGCTGTCCCGGATGCAGCTCTACCGGGCGGCCACCCGGGTGGGCCGCGCGCACATCGCCTCCACCGTCAACACCATCGTGCTGGCGTACGCGGGCGCGTCGCTGCCGCTGCTGCTCCTGCTGGTCGCCGACTCGCGACCGGTGGGCGAGATCCTCACCAGCGAGTTCATGGCGCAGGAGATCGTCCGGAGCGCGGTGGCCACGCTCGGCCTGATCGCCGCCGTACCGCTGACCACCGGTCTGGCGGCGGTGGTCCGGACGGCCGGACGGGCCGGCGCCGCGACGGACGCCGGACCCCGCCCGCCGTCGTCCCGGCCGCCGGCCGAACGGCACGACGCGCTGGAGGCACTCGGCGGAGCGGCCACCGGACGATCCGGACCGGAGAGGAGCACGGAAGCCGCATGGTGACACTCCGCAGCGTGACCGGCCGGCGCGAACGCGACGCTGGTCACGCAGGGCGACGACGAAAACGTGCGATTGGTCGGCTTCCGGACGTAGATCGCCGACCCGCCTCTCGGGTAACCTCGCTGCCGGTAACCGCCGAAGGCGCGCACCGGCGCCAGCGGTACCACCGCCCAATCGCCCTGTGGCGAACCGGGGAACCAGGTACCTGGGGTGAATCCGCGCGAGCGGTAGGGGCCACTTCCGTCCCGAACCCGACAGCTAACCCGGTCGGCGGTCGACGGAAGGGAACACTGTTGACGGCACCCCTGCGCCGCTGGTTGACACCTGTGGTGGCCGTGCTCACCGCGTTCGCCATCGTCGCCGGGCCCACCCCGGCGCTGGCCGCACCCAACACCCCCAACCCATCGGGCCACGAGGAGGACAACGATCCTCCGCTCATCACCGAGGTCATCGATGCCGCCAATCGCGGCTTCCTGCAGGCCAAGGCGAAGCTGGACAAGTCGAAGCAGCGCCAACTCCAGTTGGCCCTCGAGATCCGGGCGGCGCAGGCCGACCTGGACGCGCTGCGGCCGCAGGTGAGCCAGATCGCCACGCAGTCCTATCGGACCGGCCGGATCGGCGCGATGGCCCTGCTGCTGGAGAGCAACGCGCCCGACTCGTTCGTCCAGCGGGCCTCCGCCCTCGACGAACTGAACCTGATGAACGCGCAGAAGCTCGCCGAGGTCAACGCCGCGAAGAACCGCGCGGAGCAGGCCAAGATCGCGCTCGATGCGGAGATCCGCGAGCAGCAGAAGCAGACCAACGCGATGCGGCGCGAGAAGGCCGAGGCGGAGAAGGCCCTGCGGCTGGTCGGCGGGCGGGGTTTCACCGCGGGTCTGGTCGCGGCCACCTCCCCGGTCGCCCGGATCGCTCCCGGGCGGACGGCTGACGGAGGGTGGAAGCCCGAGTCACGCAGCGTGAAGGATCCGACCACCTCGGGCTACATCACCCCGCGCACGCTGCACATGTACAAGGAGGTCAAGCGGGCCGGCTTCGACCGCTTCGTGGGCTGTTACCGCCCGGGCGGTCCCTGGGAGCACCCCAAGGGCCGGGCCTGCGACTGGTCGCTACAGCGCAGCGGCTTCTCCCCCTGGCACAACAACGACATGCGGATGTACGGCAACAACCTCGCCGCGTTCCTGATCCGCAACGCCGACCGGCTGGGCGTCTACTACGTGATCTGGAACCGGCAGATCTGGTTCCCGGCGACCGGTTGGAAGTCCTACAGCGGGCCCTCCAACCACACCGACCACGTGCACGTGTCGCTGCTGTAGCCGGAGTACCACGCCGAGGGGCCGTTCCGCGACCGCGCGGGGCGGCCCCTCGGCGTCAGGAAGGACTCAACCGGCGACGGCGGTGGGTGCCGGGTCCGCGGGCGTGGCCGCGCCCGGCAGCGTCGCGCTCGGCTTGCCGGCCGGCACCTCGGCCACCGTCCGCACCTCGCCCGCGCTGAGCCGGTACGACATGCCGACCACCCCGCACCGCCCGGCCGCCACCCGCTCGGCGAGCACGGCGGACCGGGCCAGCAGCGCCTCCACGGTCCGCGCGATGTGGATGTCGACGATCTCGTCGAGGTCCTCGACACCCTCCCGGGCGGCTCGGGCCAGGCTGGGCACGACGGCGTCCACCAACGCGCCGAGGTGGCCGGCGGGGGGCGTGCCGGTGGCGACCACCTCGCGGGCGGCCTGCACCGCGCCGCACGAGTCGTGGCCGAGCACCACCACCAGCGGGGTGCCCAGCACGGTGACCGCGTACTCGACGCTGCCGAGCACCTCGGGGCCGACGGTGTGGCCGGCGGTCCGCACCACGAACAGGTCACCGAGGCCACGGTCGAAGATGATCTCGGCGGCGAGCCGGGAGTCGGCGCAGCCCACGATCACCGCGAACGGGTGCTGGCCGTCGGCGACGGCGGCGCGGTGCTCGGCGTCCTGGTTGGGATGACGGGGTACGCCGGCGACGAATCGCCCGTTGCCGGCGAACAGCTCGGCGAGCGCCTGTTCGGGATTGGTCGGCAGCACTGCACTCACCTCGTCCTCGCGCGAAACGACCTGGTCAGCCGGGCCGGCGGCAGAGGCGGCCTCGACCACCACGGTCACACCCGAGCCAAGACACGTCAAGATTTACGTGATACGGATTTCATACGTCACCGGTCACTTGACGGGCGGCCGCCCGCGGCCCGCCGCCGCCCGGGGCCGGTCGACACCGGCGCGGGGCCATACCATGACCACCATGGCGACGACAGCGGGCGAGAACGGGAGCGGCCGGAACTGGACCTTCCTCACCAACCACGGGCACGTGCTGCTGGCCATCGCGCGCAACCCCACCGCGCGGCTGCGTGACGTGGCCGACGAGGTGGGGGTGACCGAGCGGGCCGCCCAGGCGATCGTCGCCGACCTGGCGGCCGGCGGCTACCTGCGGCGCACCCGGGTCGGCCGGCGCAACGAGTACACGATCAACCCGAGCGGCCACTTCCGGCACCCGGCGGAGGCCGACCAGCAGGTCGGTGCCCTGCTCGCGCTCTTCACCACCGAACCGGCCGACAGGCGCGCCGCCGAGGCGTGACCGACCCCGGCGGCTCCCGTCACCGCACGACCGGCGCGCCGACGGTAATCTCAGCGCGTGCGCGACAGCTTGCGGCCGGACGGGACGACGGTGCGCGTCCGTACCGGGCACCGGATCCGGTCCATCCTCTGTGGAGCGGGAGCGGCCGCCCTGCTCGGCGCCGTCCTGGTGGCGCCCGGGCCCGCCTCGGCGGCCCCGAAGTGCGGCCCGCCCGGCGGCCCCGCCCCGACCGAGGCGTCCTGGGCGCTGGAGCGGCTCGACCCGGCGGCGGCCTGGCGGGTCACCCGGGGCCAGGGCGTCACCGTGGCGGTCATCGACTCCGGCGTCTCCCCCAGCCACCCCCTGCTGCGCGGCCGGGTGCTGCCCGGTGAGGACTTCAACAACCTGGTCCACCTCAAGGGACAGTGCGACCTCGTCGGCCACGGCACCCTGGTGGCCGGCATCATCGCCGGCAAGGAGGGCACCGGCGTGCCGTACAGCGGGATCGCGCCCGAGGCCAAGATCCTGCCGGTCCGGGTGCTGGCCGACAACCAACGCACCTTCGACGAGTCGATCCCGGCCGAGATCGGCCGGGCGATCAAGTGGGCGGCCGACCACAAGGCCGACGTGATCAACCTGTCCCTGGTGACGCTGGACGACCCCCGGCTGAAGGACGCCGTGGACTACGCCCTCGACAAGGGGGTCGTCGTGGTGGCCGCCGCCGGCAACCGGCAGGAGAACCAGCAGGACCAGCCGGGGTACCCGGCCGCGTACCCGGGGGTCATCGCCGTCGCCGGCATCGACGACGCGGGCGAGCACGTCGGCAGCTCGGTCACCGGCGACTACGTGGACATCGCCGGCCCCGGGCTGAAGATCGTCGGCCCGGCGCCACAGGGGTCGGGATACCGGGCGGAGCCGCAGGGCGGCACCAGCTTCGCGACCGCGTACGTCTCGGGGGTGGCCGCGCTGGTCCGCGCCGCCCACCCGGACCTTTCCCCGAAGGAGATCGCCTTCCGGCTGACCCAGACGGCCGACAACCCGCCGGACGGGCACAACGCCGAGGTCGGGTACGGCATGGTCAACCCGTACCGGGCGGTGACCAGCCTGCTGGGGAGCCGGACCGACCCGCCGCTCGGCGCGCTGCCGAAGCCGACGCCGCCGGCCGACCCGCTCGCGTGGCAGCGGACCGTGGCGATCTGGGTGGCCGCGGTCGGCGGGCTGCTGGCCGTCGCCCTGCTGGCGCTCCGGCCGATCCTGATTCACGGCCGCCGGCGCGGCTGGCGCCCTGGACGCCGCCCCGCGGCCCTGGACGCCTGAACGCACCCACCCCGGCCCCGGACACCGCCCCGCGCACCAGCGGCGGTCAGCGCGCCGCTGGTGGCGCGGGAAAAGCACTACGGCCCCGACCCCGGACAGAGCCGGAGCGGAGCCGCAGCAGGGCCGGTAGGGTCAGTTGCCCCAGACCTTGGAGTTGCTCATCTCGGTGGTCATGTAGTTCTCGCGGGCGATGCCGACCGCCTGGCCGATGTCGTTTAGGACCTTGTTGATGTCCCGCACGGCGGCGTCCCACTGGGCCTGGTGCTGCTGGTAGGCGACGCGGTCCTGGCCCTCCCACTCGAGCCTGGTCAGCATCGAGCGCAGCGTGTCCAGCTTCTCGTCGATGGTCCGCGAGATGGCCTGCATCTGCTGGTTGCTGCTCTCGAGGACGGCGTAGTCGACCTTGATGCTCATCGTTCCTCCTCTACCTGGCTACTACGCGGATCACGGGTTGAGAGCAGCGTGGAACTTGTCCAGCATCTGCTGCTGCTCTTCGTCGTTGACCTGGTGCGTCGTACCCGACTTGTCGAGCAGGTCGGCGATGTTGTCCATCGCGGTCAAGAGCTTGTTCGTGTCCTCGTTCCAGCGCGTCATCAGGCTCTGAAAACCCGTGGACGCCTGGCCCTTCCAGGCCATCGCCAGGTCGTCGACGACATTCCACAGCTTCTTGAGCTCACCGTCGACGTCGCTGCGCGTGGACCGCACGTCACTCGCGGCGGTGTGCAGAGTCGCTGCACTGACCTCGAACGCCATGCTTCACACCCTTCCGTCATCTTCGTGGCGGCGGATCCGCCGCGCCCCTCCCCCGCGGCAAGGCGTACACACCCCACCGACGGACACTTCAACCGAACCGTAGCGGACGACGTCCAACCCGCGCAGCCCTGTCCCCGTATCGTCGTCTCCCGGCAAGCCAGGATCCACAACACATTCCCTGTCGGACCGTACGATATGGACGGACGACCCCTCGATCCGCACCGGCCTCAGGACGGCTGGCGGTACGACTTGACGTGCATCATCACCCCGAACACCAGCAGTACCGCCAGCAGCACCACCACGGCCCACAGCACCGGCCGCTCGAAGGCGCGCTGGAGCACCACCGGAAGCAGCGCCACGCCACCGGTGAGCATCACCACTTCGGCGGCTCGCCGGACCCCTGCCGAGCCCGTGAGCCGGGCCGCCAGGGCGAGGCCGAGGAAGACCGGGATGGTCAGCAGGAAGTACATGAACAGCCAGTAGAGCGCCGCGAACACCCCGACCCCTCTCGTCACTGGTAGAATTTGGAATCCTTGACCCAGTCGATCTTGATGTCCTTGATGTCCGGGTCGGAGCCGGTGGGCGCCCAGCCGGGGCGGGAGTCCGACACGAACGCGAACCGGCTGTTGGTGTTGAAGCCAGCCATCACGGCGTGCAGGAGCGCGCCGATGTCCCCGAAGACCATCACCAGGATGGCGGAGGCAGCCGTCAGTCCGGCGATGCCGATCGCCTGGGCCAGCGCGGTGGTGCCGGGGAAGAACTGGAACACGATCGAGGCGATCACCGCGACCAGGATCGGCAGGAGCGCCTGGGCCATCCCGGAGACCGCGTCGTTGTAGGCGTCCCGCGCCGAGGTGAGGGTGTCCTTGTTGGCGTTGAACGCCTCGGCCAACGAGTTGATCTCCGCCCCCAGCTTGCGCATGAAGAGGTCGAACGCATCCCGGTCGTCGAAGTCCCACTCCTTCGGGTCCGGCGGGACCGCCGCGATCGCCGCGCCGAACTGCTCCGAGCCGAGCAGGCTCGCGGCGTCGCTCCACTTCTTGATGGCCTCGTTGACCTCCTGGTTGTCGAACGTCTCCAGGTAGAGGATCGAGCCGATCAGGATCCCCGAGAAGACGATCCACATCCAGTTGCCGCGCGCGACGGCCGCCGCCGTACGCACCGGCGCCGTCGTCTCGGCGACCGAGACGGTGCCGGTCACCGCGCCGGAGGCGTTGGCGATGAAGATCTCCGGTGGCATCAGATGCTCCCCCCGTGGCTGGCCCGGCCGGTCACTTGACCACCCAGGGCTGGTCCGACTTCTCCCAGTTCTTCGCGCTCTGCTCGAGCTGCTCCGCGGCCTTGTGCAGGTGGTCGATACCGGTCTTGACGTTGTCGAGGTGCCCGTCGACCGAGGCGTTGTGCTGGGCCACCGTCCCGTGGCCGAAGAGGCTCAGCGCGCCGCCCGGCAGCTTCACCTCCTCCAGCAACGCCTGCACGTTGCGCAGGTACTGGATCGGGCCGTCCGGAGCGTCGAGCAGCTTGCTCGCCTTCCGGATCGCGTCGACGTCGACCTTGTTGGCCATCGCGCCTCCTCCCAGCTCAGCGACGCAGGCCGCGGGTCGGGTCGGACAGGTCCACACCGAACTGGCGGAACCAGTCCTCCGGGGTCAGGGAGCCCTCCTGGGCCCGGCGGACCAGCTCGGAGCCGCCGAGCATCTCGGTCAGCAACTCCTGCTGGCGCTCATTGAAGGCCGCGTACGCCGCGTCGATGGCGGCCTGGAGCGACTCCGCCAGCGAGTAGCTGTCCAGCCGCATCGCCCGCGCGTTGAGCTCGATGTCGCCGACCTTCATCTCGCCGTCCACGGTCACCCGGACCAGGCCGTCCGGGCTCTCCCCGGTCATCCGCAGGTCCGCTCGCTGCTGCTGGAACTCGGCCAGCCGGCGCTGCTGCTCCTGCGCCTGGCGCAACATGTTCTCCACGGCGCCACCGGCGCCACCGTAACCCCACGGGCTGCTCACGACGGGTCCCTCTCTGCACGCGCGACGGTCGGGCCGACGCTATCGGAACGTTTGCCTGGCGTCCGCCCCTAGGCCGGCTCCGTCCAGGCGGTCTGGATCAGCTGCTGGCCGTCCCGGCGGCGGACCAGGGTGCCCCGACCCGGCGGCTGCGGGCTCGGCCGCAGGTTGCCGAAGACCGCACCCTCCTCCCGGCTGCCGGACATCAGCAGGCCCGGCGAGTCCAGCTCGCGCAGCCGCTGCAGCACCGGCTCGTATAGGGCGCGCGCCACGCCGCCCACCCGGCGGGTGATGATCAGGTGCAGGCCGATGTCCCGGGCCTGCGGCAACAGCTCGTGCAGCGCGCTGAGCGGGTTGCTGCCGCCGGAGGCGACCAGGTCGTAGTCGTCCACCAGGACGTAGAGGTCGGGGCCCTTCCACCAGCTCCGGTCGCGCAGCTGGGCGGTGGTCACGTCCGGGCCGGGCAGGCGGTTCTGCAGCGCGCTGCGGATCGAGCCCAGCCCCTGGCTGAACACCTGGTTGGACGGTGCGTAGTCGAGCAGGTGGTCGCCCTCCACCGCACCGAGCAGGCCGCGGCGGTAGTCGGCGATGACCAGCCGGGCCTGGGCCGGGGTGTACCGCTCGGCGATGCCCCGGGCGATCAGCCGCAGCAGGTTCGTCTTGCCGCACTCGGCGTCGCCGAACACGGTCAGGTGCGGCTCGCCCGCCAGGTCCAGGTAGACCGGGGCCAGCGCCGACTCGTTGACGCCGATCGGGATGCCCGGGACCGACCGGTCGATGACCTTCGCCAGCTCGCCGACCGGCAGCTTGCGCGGCAGCAGCCGTACCTTGGGCGCCGGGCGGCCCGACCAGTTGGCCGCGATGTGCCCGGCCAGGGCGACCGACGCCTCGGTCAGGTCCTCGATGTCGCGCTTGCCGTCGATCCGCGAGATCCCGCTGAGGAAGTGCAGCTTGTCGTGGGTCAGACCGCGGCCGGGCGTGCCGACCGGCACGTTCTGCGCGGCCCGCCGGTCGATCTCCGACTCGGCCGGGTCGCCGAGCCGCAGCTCCAGCTTCGTGCCGAGCAGGTCCCGCATGTTGATCCGGATCTCCGCCCACCGCACGGCCGTGACAACCACGTGTACGCCGAAACCCAGCCCCCGGTTGGCCAGGTTGGTGATGATCTGCTCCAGCTCCTCGTACTCCTGGCGCAGCGTGTTCCAACCGTCGACCACCAGGAAGATGTCGCCGAACGGGTCGTCGGCGAACTCCCCGGCCGCCCGGCGGCGGCGGTAGCTGGCCATCGAGTCGATGCCGTGCTGGGTGAAGCGCAGCTCCCGGTCGTCGATGATCGCGACCACCTCGGCCACGGTCCGCCGGACCGCCTCGGTGTCCCGCCGTCCGGCCACCCCGGACATGTGCGGCAGCCGCTCCAGGCTGCGCAGCGCGCCGCCGCCGAAATCGAGGCAGAAGAACTGCACCTCGCGCGGCGTGTGGGTGAGCGCCAGCGAGGCGAGCATGGACCGCAGCATGGTGCTCTTGCCGCTCAGCGAGGCACCGACGATCACCACGTTGCCGCCCGCGCCGGACAGGTCGATCATCATCGGGTCGCGCCGCTGCTCGTACGGGCGGTCGACGATGCCGACCGGCACGGTAAGTCGCCCACGCCCCGGCCAGTTCGCCGTGGTCAGGCCGAACGTCGGGTGCACGCTCAACGGCGGCAGCAGCTCGGCCAGGCCCGGCGGCTCGGCCAGCGGCGGCAGCCAGACCTGGTGCGCCGGGCGCCCCCGCCCCTTGAGCCGGTCGATCAGCACGTCCAGCATGGCCACCGCCTTGCCGTCGGCCGCCTGCTCCGGCTCCGGCGCGGTCTCCGCCGGGCTCGGCAGGGCCGGCACCGGCACGTAGTCGATGCCGTACGGCACGATCCGGCGCTGCACCTGCGCCCGGGTGGACCGCTGCACCTGCCCCGGCGCCCGGTACGGCCCGGAGACGTACGCCGCCCGGAACCGGAGCATGGTGCTGGTGTCGGTCTTCAGGTAACCATGACCGGGCGCGCTCGGCAGCTCGTACGCGTCGGGCACGCCGAGCACGATGCGGCTCTCGACCGCCGAGAAGGTACGCAGACCGATCCGGTACGACAGGTGGGTGTCCAGGCCGCGCAGCTTCCCCTCCTCCAGCCGCTGGGAGGCCAGCAGGAGGTGCACGCCGAGCGACCGGCCGAGCCGGCCGATCATGACAAACAGGTCGATGAAGTCCGGCTTGGCGGCGAGCAGCTCGCTGAACTCGTCACAGATGATCAGCAGGCTGGGCATCGGCTCCAGCGGCTCGCCGGCCGCCCGGGCCTTCTCGTAGTCGTACCGGGAGACATAGTTGCCGGCCGCCCGGAGCACCTCCTGGCGCCGGTTCATCTCGCCGGCCAGGGCGTCCCGCATGCGGTCGACCAGCGGCAGCTCGTCGGAGAGGTTGGTGATCACCGCGCTGGTGTGCGGCAACGCGTCCAGCGAGGCGAAGGTGGCGCCACCCTTGAAGTCGACCAGGACGAAGTTGAGCTCCTCGGACGAGTGCGTCACGGCCAGCGCCCCCACCACCGTCCGCAGCAGCTCGCTCTTGCCGGAGCCGGTCGCGCCGATGACCAGGCCGTGCGGGCCCATACCCTCGTGCGCGGACTCCTTGAAGTCCAGCTCCACCACATTGCCGTCCGGCCCGAGGCCGAGCGGGATCCGCAGCCGGTCGCGGTGGCTGCGCGGCCGCCAGGTCTGCTGCACGTCCACCGCCGCCGCATCGCCGACGCCGAGCAGGTCCGGCAACTCCATGCTGCGGGCCAGCGGCTCCTCCGTGCTGGCGCCCTGCTGCTGGGAGAGCCGGTAGGGGGCCACCTGCCGGGCCAGCCCCTCGGCACCCGCCATGCTGAGCCGGTCCGGCCGGCCGAGCCGCGACGCCGTGGCACCGCGGACCAGGTCCAGTCCGCTGCCGTCACCGGTGTCAAGGCAGAGCAGCCAGCGGCCGGCGTCCCGGGGCACCGTGCCGGACAGGTCGATGACCGTGGCGCCGAGCAGGCCGGGACCCATCAACGCGCAGGTCGACGAGACCTCGCCGCCGTCGAGCACCACCACCAGGTGTGGGGCGGTGGTGAGCGGCTTCGCCTCCGGGGCGAAGCGGGGCCGGCCGCCCAGCTCGTTGGCGAGCGCCGCCTCCGCCTCGGCAAGGCTGGCGAACACCATCCGGCGCGCGCCCGCCGCGTCCGTACGCCCCGGGTGCTGGGCGTGCGGCAGCCACTTCACCCAGTCCCACACCGGCTGCCGGTCGGGCGCGGCCACCACCGCCACGATGAGGTCGTCCGGGGCGTGGAAGGTGACCAGCTGGCCCAGGGCGGCCCGGGCCAGGTCGAGCAACGGCTCCCGGTCGCCGCGCAGCACGATCCGGCTGAACGCGCGCAGCGAGAGCGCGGTGGGCAGGTCCGGCACGGTGGAGTGGGCCCGGACGAACCGGCGCAGCGCGATCGCGCTCATCGGCTCCAGGTCCTCCACCGGCTTGGTCTCCGGCGGCACGATCTCCACCGCCAGCCGCTGCGGGCCGAGCGCGATCCGGGCCTCACCGAAGTCGTCCTCGGTGATCCGCCGCTCCCACAGCCGGCGCGAGGCGGCGATCGACCAGAGCGCGTCCGGCTCCGGATGCCGCCAGGTCATCCCGGCACGCTGCTGCTCGGCGGCCCGCCGGGTGCGCTTGCGCATCTGGGCCAGATACCGCATGTAGTCGCGGCGCTGGGCATTCAACTCGGCCTTGTTGTTGCCGCCGTTGCCCAGCGTGCCGATCGCCATGCCAAGCATGGACACCCCGAAGAGGCCGCCCGCGACGTACGTCATCATGCCGCCGCCCCGGCCGGCGTACAGGAAGGCCATCGCGCCGACGCCGCAGAGCATCGGCAGGATCATCAGCACCTGCCCCATGCCCCGCGACTGCTGCTCAGGCAGCTCGGGCGGAGACTCCAGCAGCACCTCGCCGCGCGGCAGCGCGGGCCCCGGTTGACGCGGCAGTCGGCGGAACACCACCGTGCTCACGGCGTCTCCTCCCCAGAATCAGCCCTGATCGTGGTCTGCCAACGGCCCGAGTCGTCGGGTGGGCAACCTGTGCGACCGCCATCGTAGGTAATCTCCCGGAGGCGCCGTGGACCCGTGTCGGGGCGACGCCGCCGGCCGAGGTGGATCGTAGGCGAGTACGAGGAGGCCACAGTGGCGACGAAGACCGCGACCGGCGGGCTGAGCCGGATCACCATCGTGGCGCCGCGCACCAGGATGGATCTGGCGTTGCCGTCGGACGTCCCGTTGGCCGACCTGCTGCCCACGCTGCTCCGGTACGCCGGTGAGGACCTCGCCGACGAGGGCGTGCGGCACGGCGGATGGAGCCTGTCCCGGCTCGGCGGACAGCCGCTGGACAGTGGGCGTACCGCCGCGCAGCTCGGCGTCCGGGACGGCGAGGTGCTCTACTTCAACCCTCGGGCCGCCGCCGCGCCGGAGATCGTCTTCGACGACGTGGTGGATGCCGTCGCCACGGCCACCAACCAGCGCCCCGGCACCTGGCAGGTCGGCACCACCCGCTCGTTCGCGGTGCTCCTCGCCGGGGCCGCGCTGACGGCCGGTGCCGCGGCGGCGCTGTTCGCCGGGCCGCCGCAGCTGCCCGGCGCGCTGGCCGCGCTGGTGGTCGCGGTCGCCCTGCTGGTGAGCGCCGCGGTGCTGTCCCGGGCGGCCGGCGACAGCCGTACCGGCGCGATACTGGCCATGGGCGGCCTCGGCTACGCGGCGATCGGCGGCCTGCTGGTGCTCGCCGGGGACCGGGCGCTGGCCGACCTGGCCAGCCCGCACGTGCTGCTGGCCGCGACCGCGGCGGTGCTGTTCGGCGCAATGGCCGCGCTGGCCGTCGGCGACCGGCTGCCGCTGTTCCTCGGCGCGGTCGCGGTGGGGGTGGCCGTCGGCATCGGCGCGGCGCTCTGCCTGGCCTTCGGCATCGGCGCGGCGGCCGCCGCGGCGGTGGTGGCGACCGTCGCCTTCGCCGCCCTGCCGGCGCTGCCGATGATCGCCTACCGGCTGGCCCGGCTGCCGGTGCCGTCGATCCCGACCGGGCCGGACGACCTGAAGACCGACAGCGAGTCCGTCGACGGCCCGCAGGTGCTGAGCAACAGCGAGCGCGCCGACGCGTTCCTCACCGGCCTGCTCTGGACGGTCTCGGTGCTGGTGCTCGGCGGTCAGGTGGTGCTCGCCGACAACGGCCGGCTGCCGGCGGTGCTGCTCTGCCTGGTGCTGGCCCTGCTGTCGCTGCTGCGGGCCCGCCCGTTCATCGGCCGCGCGCAGCGCACCCCGGTGCTGCTCGCGGGCACCCTCGGTCTCGGACTGGCCGCGGCGGCCACCTTCGGCGCCGGGTCGCTGCCGGTCCGGCTGGGGTTGATCCTGGGCGGGCTGCTGCTGACCACGGTGATCGGCCTGATCTACGGCCTCACCGTGGCGGGCAAGCGGATCTCGCCGGTCTGGGGTCGCCTCCTCGACATCGTCGAGATCCTGCTGATCATCGCCGTGGTGCCGCTGGCCGTCTGGGTCTGCGGCCTCTACGGCTGGATCGTCAACCTTCGACCGTGACCGTGCCCATCGCGGTGGCGACCGGGGCGGTGGCGTAGACGCCGGGGCCGTGCTGCCCGTCCAGCGGGCGGGCCGGCACGCCGCTGCGCTTCGCCACGTCCCGGACCACCTTCACCAGCGCCTCGGCATGCCCGTCCATCGCCGCCACCCGCAGCAGCGGAGGCACCCGGCGGCCACCCGGCAGCACCACCGCCGCGACCGTGTGTGACGGCGCGGAGGTGGCGGTGACGGCGTCCACCAGCGCGCCGAGCGATCCGTTGGGGCGGACCCGCAGCGCCAGGCAGCGCTGGGTCCAGCCGCCGCCGCGCAGGCTGGTCCAGCTCTCCACCGGCGCCTCCGGGGCCAGGTCCAGCCCGGCGCCGGAGACCACCGCGGTGTGCAGCTCGTCCCGGCCCAGCACCCGGTGGCCGAGGCCGGCGGCGTTCAGCGTCTTGCCGAGCCGGCCGATCCCGGCCGCCACGGTCCGGTGCACACCGCGTATGCCGCCGCCCCGGCTCACCGCTTCCGCGCGGGCGTCGGACACCGACAGGCGGAGCGCCACCCAGATCGTGCGGTGCGCCGCCGGCGGGGCGCCCGGCGCGGGGTACCAGACCAGGGTGTGCGAGACGACCTGGGTCTGCGTGACCGGCCCGGTGAAGTCGGCGAGCACCGCGAGGGCGCGGTCCATCGTCGCCGCCTCCACCGACCCGGCGGGCGCGCCGGGCCGGCCGGTCAGCGCGACCGCGGCGAACCAGCCCCGGTCGTCCTGGCCGATGCCGAGCCGGGTGCCGCGCTCGGTGAGCTCGACGACGGTCAGCTCCGGGGCGAGCGCGGCCAGTCGCGGGTCACCGGACGGCGTGGCGCTCCGGGCCCGCCCGCGGCGGCGGCGCAGCCGGCGGCGGAGCATCAGGTCCTCGTACCACCAGCGGCCGCCTCGGCGGGCGAACGCGGCGACGACGGCCAGCACGGCCAGCACGCCGACCGACGCGAGCAGCCAGGCGGGGCCACCGGTGGCGAACCAGACGGCCAGCGCGGCGCACTCCAGCACCACGAGCTGACCGACGACGAGCGGGCCGAGCCGACCACGCCGACGCTGGTCGGCCGGGATGATCGGGCGGTCCGCCGGGGCGGCGGGGGCGGTGGCCGTACGACCGGGTGGCGCCTGGACCTGCGTCATCGGTGAGCGTCCCTTCTGGACATTCTGGGCTTCCGCCCCGGCGTTGCGTCGCCGGAGGACGGGCGGGGTCCCGGTGAACCGCCGCCGGCCCCTTATCGTAGGGAAGCCCGCGGCGACGTTCGGACCTGATCGTCGCGGACCCACCCCTGCCGGAGGTTAGCCATGCGGACCCGCCGCGATCAGGTGCAGGCGTACCGCTTCGTCACCCGCCGCATCGTCTCCGCGCTGCTCTCCGGCGACCCGGAGACCAACGACCTGCCGATGCGCCGGCTCGGCATGGCGGTGTTCGGCAGTGTCATCGCCGCCGCCGTCGTGCTCGGCGGTGCGGGCGCGTACGGCCAGCTCACCGGCAACGCCGCGCCGCTGGAGTCGAACACGCTGGTGATCGAGCGGGAGACCGGAGCCACCTACGTCTTCACCGACGGGGTGCTGCACCCGACGCTGAACTACGCCTCCGCCCGGCTCATCCTCGACGAGGCCGATCCGGCGGTCCGCACCATGTCGCAGGCGTCGATCAAGGAGCGCCCGCGGGGGCGGGCGGTGGGCATCGTGGGCGCCCCGGACGACGTGCCGGACCGCAAGTCGCTCGTCGGCCTCCCCTGGTCGGTCTGCGACGTGCCCGACCCGGCCGATCCACAGCGCTCCACCACCCGGCTGGTGATCGACCGGCCGCTGCCGGGCGGCACCTCCCTCACCGACCGGGCGGTCCTGGTCCGGGTGAACGAGGCGCGGTACCTGCTCACGGGCGGTTCCCGGCTGCGAGTGGTCGGTGACGAGCAGGCGCTGGTCGCGTTGAAGATGGCCGGCGCGGCCACCCTCACCGTGGGGCAGCAGCTGCTCAACGCGGTGCCGGTGGGGCCGGCGCTGCGCAAGCCGACCATCGACGGGGACGGCAGCTCCAGCGGCCTGACGGTGGGTGACCGCCCGGCGAAGGTCGGCCAGGTCTACCGGGCCGCCGGCAACCACTACGTGCTGACCCGGCAGGGACTGGTGGCGATCAAGGAGATGACCGCGCTGCTGCTGCTCGGCGGCGGCGGTCAGATCACCGACATCACGCCGGACCAGGCCGGCCAGCTCCTCACCGACCAGCGACTGGAGCCCGAGGGCCTGCCGGACAAGCTGCCCACCCTGCACGAGGTCCGCGCCGGCCGGACGGTACTGTGCGCCACCTACCGGGCCGGGGTGCCCGGCCAGCCGCCGGTCACCACGCTGGAGGTCTTCGACCAGCCGCCGGCCGAGCTGACGGCGGCGACCGGGGTGGCCGCCCGGCAGACCTCCCGGGACGCCGTGCGGACCGCCGAGAGCGTGCTGCTGCCGGGTGGCAAGGGCGTGCTGGTGCAGGCCACGGCCGGGGAGAGCGGGAAGGCGGCGGCCGGCGCCACGGTCTACCTGATGACCGCGCAGGGGGTCCGCTATCCGCTCGGGCCCAACGCGAAGGTCGCGCTTGGGTACGGCGACGCGACGCCGACGGCGGTGCCGGCATCCCTGCTGGCGCTGGTGCCGACCGGGCCGACGCTGGGGCGGCAGCACGCACTGGCCTTCTTCGATCCGGGCGCCGTGCCGGCTGGCTCCGCGACGACCGGCCCGGGCGGCAACCAGCAGTCGGGGGCGGGCCCGGCCCAGGGTGGCTGACCTCGGACCGCCGTCCGATGTGGAATAGGGGCGGCCACGGGTCGCCCGGGCTGGGCCGGGTCGACTAACCTGAGCGTGACCAACGGTTATCGACGATGACTACGGGGATGCAGCCATGACCGGGCGCACGACAGTGGACGTACTGTCCCTGGAGGATTTTCACCAGCGACTGGGGCGGCGACTCAGCGAGGCCGAGTCGGTGCTGAAGAAGCTCAACACGGAGATGCAGTGCCGGCCGCCCGCGCTGGGCACCTTCACCGACGCGACCGGCAACGCCCGTCGCTACTCCGAGACGCACACGAGCTTCGCCAACCACGTCGAGCGGCTGCGCCAGGCGATCGAGGCCGCCCAGAAGGCGACCAAGACGATCATGACCAACTACAAGACCGCCGAGGCACGCAACGCGGCCGCCGCGGCCGACATCGTCGCCGCCCTCTCCGGCCTGGATGCGGCGATGAGGCCGGCGAAGGGAGAGGATCCGCGTGTCTGAGTACGTTCAGCGTTACGAGCACGTCAGCCACAAGGAGCTCTACCAGGGCGTCACCTCGGGCGACCCGAAGCAGGTCGACGGGCTCAGCGCCCAGTGGAGCTCGCTGAAGGACACCCTGGAGGGCCTCGGCCGGGACCTGACCAGTGACCTGGACGCGCTGGCCAAGACCTGGACGGGCGACGCCGCCCGGGAGTTCCACCGGCGGCTGAACCTGGTCGTCGGCTACTCCGGCAACCTGGCGCAGGGCATGGCCGACATCCGGCAGGCGCTCGACATGATGGCCACCGAGCTGCGCACCGCCCAGTCGAAGGCGGAGAGCCCGGAGGAGACCGACGACAACGACAAGCTGCTCTCCGGCGCCGGCAAGGGCTTCCTGGTCGGCGGGCTGCCGGGCGCGGTGATCGGCGGCATCGTCGGTCACCAGCAGGACAAGGAGGAGCAGGAGAAGGCCCACCAGCGGATGGTGCAGGTCGTCGCCAACCTCGCCGAGGGTTACGACTTCTCCGCCTACGGCCGGATCGTCGTGCCGGAGCCGCCGGACCCGGGCCTGCCCGGCGACGGCGACCCGACGAACCCGACGCTGAAGAACGGCCCCTCTGTGGGCACCCCCTCCGCCAGCCCGACCTCCGGCACCTTCGGGCCCACCGCGGGGGCCACCGCGACCACGTCAGGCGTGCACCACACGGGCCCAGGCAGCGGCACGGTGGGCGAGGGCCCGACCGGGCACCCGGGCGCGGGCAGTCCCGGCACGATCGGCTCGGTGGGCGTCGTCGACCCCGCCGGCACCTCACTCGCCGGCGCCGGCCAAATGGTCACCAGCCCGACGACCCCCGGCCTCCCCGGCACCGGCACCGCCAGCGCCCCCACCACCACCGTCCCGAACGGCGGCGGGGGCCTGCTCTACGGGCTGCCGAACGGAGGCACGGGCGCGCTGGCCAGCTCGGGTCCCGGCACGGCCAGGGTCGGGGGCATGCCCGGGGCCGAGAACCGGTCCGCAGCCGGCACCGGGCGGCTCGCCTCCGGGCGGGGCGTCACGATCAACGCGGAGGGCCGCTCCAACGGTGGCCGGGGCACCAACGGGCGGCCCGCGATGGCCGGGCGCAACGGCGTCCTGGGCGGGCGCGGCACCTCCGACGAGGACGAGTCGGAGGAGCGGCTGACCTGGCTGACCGAGGACGAGATGGTCTGGGGCGACGGCAAGTCGGCCCCGCCGCCGGTGCTCGGCACCAATTGATCGCACGCTGACGAACGGCGCGGGGGCCCCCCCGGGGGGGGGCCCCCCCCCGCGCGGTTTACCCCCATTTCTAAGTTGGGTGGGGCGCAGCGTCCAATAACCCGGGTTGGTTGGAGCGGGGAAAAAGTAAAATAAGTTTGAGAGG